>JAAYXS010000655.1 GCA_012515775.1 Phycisphaerae bacterium | reverse complement strand
GGATCGTTTAATTTCAGCCGGTGCGCAAGCTCGCCTGCGGATATGGTGAGCAGGTCCAGCGGAAAAGAGCGGCTAATACGCTTTTGAATCTCGATGGCGCGATCCGCCGCAGGGGCGTCGCCCGGAAATACTACGAGCAGATCGACGTCCGAACCCGCCTCGGCACGCCCGTATGCATGCGAGCCGAAGAGGACGATGCGTTGCGGTGCGAAATGCCGGACGACCTCCTGGCAAAACTCCTCGATGTGCTGAAGGATATCGTCGTGGTCCTCTCGCTCCGCCTGTTTCAAAGCGTCGCCAGCGAAGACGCGCTCGATTCCTGGCAATGTGCGGTCGAACCGATACCGTTCATCCCAGGGTCCACAAAATACCTCAGGAGGGAGGGGGATTCGTGCAAACGGGTTTTCGACTACGCTGATGCGCGGGCACACACCCAGTGAGACCGGGATCTCCGAATACAGCGCCATACGAATTTCCAGTCGCTGGGCAGCGGTCGGCTCCGCACCCGTTCGTGCCTTCAGCTCTGAAATGCGTTCGTTGTATGCTGCCTCGAATCTCGGGTTACTGATCGTACGCTCACTCAGAACGGCAATGGCGCTGATACCGGTGTTCTGCACGCGCCCGCTTTTCTGATCGCGCATTTTCCCCCGGCCCAGGTGAGCGTGGCGTGCCTGGTTGCGCAGCAAGATCCCTCGTTCCGGATCGAATGGAATCTCCAAGCCGTCGTCGCCCAGCATGGCCGCGACGAGAACGCGCGGCCAATCTCGGAACGCCCAGTCACTCACGTTGTGAAGTATCAGAACGCAGCAGTTCTCGGTCTTATACTCCCGGAACTGCCGCCGCACTTCATGGATTTCCTTCCGTATGCTTCGATATGGATCAAAGTTCGCGGCGCGAGGCCGAGGTTGGGTTCCGTACAGTCCCTTGACCTCACAGAGCAAGACGTGACCGCTCCACGTCACCCGAAAATCCGGGCGCTTCTGCTTCCCTTCGATCTTTGGCTCGAAGTCGAACGAAACCCCGTGCGTGTCCAAGTAGTCTTGGAACATCCGCTCTGATTCGTCCATCTGTTTGCCTGCGCGGGACGCCTTGGCTATTCGCAGCATGCTTGGCCTCCGTTCCGCCCGGAGTACGTCGATAGGGGTCCTCGCTGGCGCTCGAGCCTCGTCATACCGATAAGTGTCGCTACGTTTGGCTGGCTGTCAAAGGTCACCTTGCAAGCACTCGCTCGCGTCCGCATCCGCGCCGGGCGCGAAATGTCACGTAATGAGCAGCGGCGCCCGGCTCTCGCGCTCCACTTGCGACAGCTTGCACTGCCGCGGGTCCTTGTCTGGACGCCAGCGCAGCAGGCGCGTGCCGTGCCGGAAGCGCCCGCCGGTGAAATGATCGTATTCAACCTCGACGACCAGCCGCGGAGCGAGTGGTTCCCATTCGGTCGAGCGTTCCGTCGCCCATCGGCTCGGACCGCCGGGCGCGCTGCCCGTAAAACCCGGCGGCTTCCTGAGCTGCTCGAGCTTTCGAGTCAACGCTGGCCGCTCACTGACCTTAATGCCCGAGGTGAACCCCACATGATTCAGCTTGCCTTCGTCATCATACAGGCCCAGCAGCAGCGACCCGACCAACCGGCCGCTGGTCGCATACCGAAACCCGCCCACCACGCAGTCGGCACTGCGGTGACGCTTGATCTTCAGCATGCCTGCGGTGCGTTCGTGCTGGTAAGGCAGCTTGCGGTTCTTGGCGATGACCCCATCAAGGTTCCAGCCGGCATCGTGGATCCACTCACGCGCCTGGTCGACGTCCAGAGTCGCCGGAGAGAGCCGCACCGACCCGCTCTTCGGGAACACACGCCGCGCGAACGCTTCCAGCTTCGCCCGGCGCCGCGAAAGCCGCTCGTCGGCCACAAGGCGGCCCTGCTCGTCCACGAGTATGTCGAATGCGATCAGCAGCGCCGGCCGCTCGCGCGATAACCTACGGATCCGGCTTTCGGCCGGATGTATGCGTTGCAGCAGGTCGTCGAACGACAGCCGCCCCTCGATCGGCACGACGATTTCGCCGTCCAACACGAACTGCCGCGGTCGCAGCGCGGCCAGCGCCGCCACCAGCTCGGGAAAATACCGGCTCAGCGGCTTGGCGGCCTTGGATTGCAAATTCACGTCGTCGCCGTCGCGGAAAGCCAGGCAGCGAAACCCGTCCCACTTCGGCTCGTACTGCCACTGCGCACCCTCCGGCAATTGCTCGGCCACCTCGGCCTCCATCGGCATCACAGGCGGACGAAGCGGCAGCGTCACAGCAGCCGCTCCAAGCGAAAGCGCCCGCCGCGCTGCAGCAACGGCTTCCACAGGTCACCGATCCGCCGCACGCGGGCCGGCACATTATCTAAGCGGAAATCGGTGATGCGGATGCCGTGCTCGACCTCCTGCCAGGTCACGGGCGTCGAGACGGTCGCCTGCGGCGTCGGCCGGACCGAGTAGACCGAGGCCAGCGTGCGCCCCCAGGCATTCTGGTTGTAGTCGACCAGCACACGATTGCGCGGCCGCTTGTGAATGCGGTATTCGGCCGTGATGAGTTGCGGGTGTTCGGCTGCGAGAGCCTGAGCAAAGGCTTTGGCGAAAGTCCACACCTGCTTCTGCGCCGGCCCGCGAACGATTGGCCCATAGATGTGTATGCCGCGCGAGCCTGTGGTTTTCGCATAGTTCGGTATCTTCAGCCGATCGAGCGCGGCGTGCACGTGAAGCGCCGTTTCGAGTACTTGTTCAAAAGTCGCATTAGGCACCGGATCAAGATCGAAGTGCAGATAGTCCGGCCGGTTCACGTCGTCGCACGGGGCGTACCACTGGTTCAGATCAATGCAGCCGAGGTTGACGAGCCACAACAGGCTGGGCAAGTCCTGCACGACCGGGAAGTGTATGACGTTCCCCGAATCGTGCTCGATGGCGCAAAGCTGGATCCAATCCGGGCGCGGCGCCGGGGCCCGTTTCATGAAGAAGAAGTTGCCGGCCACGCCGTTCGGATAGCGTTTCATCACCATGGCGCGCTGGCGCACGTGCGGCAGCAGAACCGGCGCGACATCCGCGTAGTACTGCAGCAAGTCCCGCTTGGTCAGGCCGAGTTCAGGCCAGAAAACCTTTCTCAAGTTAGTCAGCGAGACGCGCCGCCCCGCCACTTCCAGTACAGCCGCGTTTTCGTCCGGGATTTCGACCCGTGGCGTGATCCGGGTTCTCTCAGCGCGAGCGGTCGCCGTCTTGGACCTGACGGCACGACTGGCAAAACGTGCACGCGGCATGCGCCGACTACTCTACCGGTTCGCTGGACCTCGGGTCTTCTCCGGGCGACCGCGCGGCCGCCGGCACCGGCTCCGCTTCGGGCTCCGGCCACGGCCCGCCGGATTCATCCAGGGCGTCGGCCTCGATTTTTTCACGGATCCGCTCCCGGGTTTCGGGATCGGTTACCTGCGGCTCCGGCTCGTCCGTCCAGTCGTTCGGCCGGCCGCTCGGTTCAAAGGCAGCATTCATCACATACTCCCCTTTGCTGCACTCGGCTTGCGGCAGGATTCTATGGCCGGAATTTACGCCGGCTTCTTTTCAAAGCCGTTAGTCTCGCGCGGGCGCGGCTTGCCAGTCGTTGTCACTTGCAGGCGCCTGAAGAATTCCGGACCTCGAGACCGCCGGTCCGGTGAATAACCGCGCTGCAAACTCGCGCGTTACAGCGCTCGACCTAAAGGCCGATCCCGCATATAAAAAAGAGTTCGCCAGCCGAATGCGGACGGACGCGCCCGCGGGAGTGAGTGTTGAGGCGGTTTCGGAAGGCCCGTTCGTACATGGCATTTTTACGCCTTGGCCCGCGGAGACTCCGCGCCGGCGAATTGAGACTCCGCGCCGGCGAAGTGCTGGTTGCTGCCGCGGCGCTGGTGTGGCTGGCGGCCTCGCAGTTTCAACTTGCGGCGCATTGGGCGGGAATCGCCCTCTTGGATCATTTCGGCCACGGCCCGGCGACGCTGCCCGTCGCGCCCGGCGAGCCAACGCTGGCGTATATCGGACCCGGGGCCGGTATCGCGCTGATCGGGTCCTTTCTGACCATCTTCATCGCGCTGCTTTCTGCTTTCGCGGCTCTGCTGGTGTGGCCGCTACGGCTGATCTGGCGCCTGATCCGCGGGCGGCATGCATACAAGTATGCTCAGGTGCCGCGCGTGGTCATTCTCGGACTGGACGGGCTTGATCCGGAGCTGGCGGAAAAGTTCATGGATGAGGGGCTGCTGCCGAACCTCCAGCGATTGCGCGACGAGGGTAGCTTCCGCCGGCTGGGCTCAACCTGGCCGCCGCTTTCGCCCGTCGCCTGGTCCTCCTTCAGCACCGGCGCCAATCCCGGCAAGCACAACGTCTTCGACTTCCTGACGCGCAACCCGTCCGATTATCGGCCGACGATTTCATCGGTGCGGTTGCGCGAGCCACGGCGCAAGTTCAAACTTGGGCGCTACATCATCCCGCTTTCCAAACCGGAAATCACGCTCACCCGCAAGAGCAAGCCGTGGTGGAAAGTGCTGAGCGACGCTGGCATTTTCAGCGCGGTTCTACGCGTGCCGGTGACCTTCCCGCCGGACAAGTTCCACGGTGTGCAGCTTTCGGCCATGTGCGTGCCGGACCTGCGCGGCAGCCAGGGCATCTTTACGCACTACGTCGAAACCGGCCAGGAGGGGGCGACGATGGACGGCGACGTCGGCGGTGATCGCATCCGGGTGACCCGCAATGGCCGGGCCGTCGAATCCTACCTGCGCGGGCCGGTGAACACGCTACGCGTTGATCGGCCTGAGATGCGCCTGCCCTTCCGCGTGGTTTCAGACGGAAACGGCGCGGCGAAGATGCGGCTGGACGGGCAGGAGATTCACCTGCCGCTTAACAAGTATTCTGAATGGGTGCGCTTCGCGTTTCACCCGGCGCCGGGCATCAAGGTGCACGGCATCTGCCAATTCCTATTGAAGAGCTTCGAGCCGCCCTTCGACCTGTACTGCACGCCGCTGCACATTGACCCGCACAAGCCGGTGATGCCGATTTCCCATCCGGCCAGTTATGCGACGTACCTGGCGGCCAAGCACGGGACGTTCGCCACGCTGGGTTTGGCGGAAGACACGTGGTCGCTTTCGGAGAAGGTGCTGACTGAGGACGAGTTCCTCGAGCAGACTTACGAAATTCACGCCGAGCGCGAGGCGATGTTCTTCGACACGCTGCGGTGCGTGCGGCAGGGCGCGATCGCGTGCGTGTTCGATACGTCCGACCGCGTACAGCACATGTTCTTCCGCTTCTTCGACGAAAAGCACCCGGCCTTGCAGCCGCAAGAGCGGGCCTCACACGCCCCGGCGTTCCGCGAGATGTACAAGGTGATGGATGACCTGGTCGGGCGCACGCTGGAGGCGATCGGCGACGAGACCGCCCTGCTGGTCATGTCCGATCACGGGTTCAAGCCGTTCCGGCGGGGCGTGGACCTGAACGCCTGGCTGGTCGCGAACGGGTACATGGTTCTGAAGGACGGCGCCAAAACGGCGTCGCACCCGTACCTGGTCGACGTTGACTGGAGCAAGACGCGGGCGTACGCCATCGGCCTGGCGGGCATCTACATCAATAAAAAGGGCCGCGAAGGCCAGGGCATCGTCGCACCCGGCCAGGAGGCGCGCGATTTACTTCGAGAACTGAGCCGCAAGCTCACCGGCCTGCGCGACGACCAGACCGGCGAGGTCGCCATACACGAGGCGGTCCTCAGTGCGGACGTGTACCGCGGCCCCTATATCGACCAGGGCCCGGACCTCCTGATCGGCTATAACGTCGGCTACCGTGTCTCGTGGGATGCGGCCGTCGGCAAGGCCGGCACGGCGGTGTTCGAAGACAACCGGAAGGCCTGGAGCGGGGACCACTGCGTACATCCGGCCCTGGTGCCGGGCGTTCTGTTCAGCAACATGGAACTGCGGGAAGAGCCGGTCAACATAATTGACATCGCCCCGACCGTGCTCGAGTTGTTCGGACTGGAAAAGCCCGCCTATATGGACGGCAAGAGTTTGTTGCCCGCGGAGACAGAATGAAGCGAAACCGGGCATCAAGGGCCGCAATGCCCGCGCCAATGTGAAGAGGTGATGAAAATGCCAAAAATCAAGATTGAACAGGCGACTTATGACCGGCTGGCGGAGCTCTCCGGCAAGGCCGGCTACTCTTCGGTGGACGAGTTCGTGACGCACATCATCGAACGCGAGCTGGAAAAGTTTCAGGATGCCAGCGACGACCAGCAGATCGAGGAGCGGCTGCGCGGCTTGGGGTATATCGAATGATGCGAGCCCTCGAACGATCCGAACCATCGAATCATCCGAGCCCTTGAATGACTTGGGCGCGATGAAGCAGCTTCAAAAATGAACGTTGTCAACGCCGTCTTGACGAACCTCACAGAACTGCTGTGGTATCCGCTGCGCACACTGCCTGGGGTGCTCGTGCTCGTGATCTGGGCGGCCATCGCGGGCGCACTGGCCGGGCTCATGTTCCGGTATACGTCGAATCAGAAGGCCCTGGCGCGCGTTGGCGATCAGATCAAGGCCAATCTGCTGGCCATGCGGCTTTTCAAAGACGATCTGCGGGTCACTTTCCGCAGTCAGGCCGGCCTGCTGAAGGCGGCGGGTCTGCGTTTCTGGTACGCCCTGCCGGCCTTCGTCGCAATGCTGGTGCCTTTTGTGCTGCTGCTCGTTCAGCTTGCGCTGCGTTTCGAGTACCGGCCGCTGCGCCCGGGCGAAATGGCAGTTGTCGAGCTGAAGCTGGCGCCGGAAGCATGGGAGACTGGGCAAAACGCAGCGCTCGAAACCCCGCCAGGCGTGATCATCCAGACACCCGCGCTGCGCGACGCGCGCGAAAAGGCAATCTACTGGCGCATCAGCCCGCAAGAAGGCGCGACCAGCGGCCGCCTGCGCTGGCAGGTCGCCGGACAAACCGTGGAAAAAGAACTGACCGTGTGCGACGACCCGCAGCGCCCGTGCACAGTCAGCATGCAGCGGCCGGGCGTCAGCTTCTGGGACCGTTTGCTGCACCCTGGCGAACCGGCCTTCCCGGCCGACTCGCCGGTGCGCGCGGCGATCGTGCATTATCCGCCGCGGCAAACGCCGGTTTTCGGTTTCGACATCCCCTGGTGGGCTACTTTCCTGGTGGCCTCAATCCTGATGGCTTTCGTGCTCAAGCCCGTACTGAAAGTGCGCTTCTGAAGCTCTGAACGCGTCGCATGGCGCGTCCAGCCGGCTCACCCGCCAAACTCGTCCGCTTGATGCTTGCAGAATCCGCCCCGTCGTGGCACGCTGGCCGACTTGTTTTGGCCGATGGGAGACCTCCATGACAATTGAGCAGCGCGAACATGACAGCACACACCCGTTTTCCGTCCACGACATGCTTGCGATGGACCGTATCGGCGAGCCGCAGGTTTCGCCCGACGCCCGCAACATCGCCTTCACACTCCGCGTCACCGATCTCGAGGCCAACAAGGGCCGTACCCACCTGTGGCTCGTCGGCGTCGACGGTACCGGGCTGCGGCGCCTGACGACGCACCCGGCCGGGTGCAGCAACCCGCGCTGGTCCCCCGATAGCCGCACGATCTACTTTGTCTCCGCCCGCAACGGCGGCTCCCAGGTCTGGCGGATTTCGATAGACGGCGGCGAGGCCGAGCAGGTCACACACTTGCCCCTCGATGTCGGCTGCTTCGCGATCTCGCCCGATGGGCGGCACTTGGCGGTGAGCATCGATGTATTCGTCGACGCCGCCACGCTCGACGAAACCAAGGCCCGCCTGGAGGAAATCAGCAAGCGGAAGTCCACGGGCCGTATCTACGAACGCCTCTTCGTGCGCCACTGGGACGCCTGGAAGGACGGCCGGCGCGCGCACCTGTTCGTGTTGCCGATTGAGCCAGCGGCACAAAGCCCGACCGACTCCGGCGGCGCGCCGATCGACGTAATGAAAGGCATGGACGCCGACGTCCCGTCAAAGCCCTTCGGCGGTGCAGAAGAGTTCACGTTCACGCCCGATGGCCGGGAAATCGTCTTCTCCGCCCGCAACGTGGGGCGCGAGGAGGCCTGGTCGACGCAGCTCGACCTGTACGCGGTGCCGATTGACGGCTCAGCGCCCCCGCGCCTGTTGACGCCGGGCAATCAGGCCGTCATCACGCGCCCGGTCTTCTCTCCCGACGGAAAGAGCCTGGCCTACCTGGCGATGCAGCGTCCCAAGTACGAATCCGATCGCCAGCGCATCGTAGTAGCAGAGTCGAGGCAAGTAGCAGAGCCGGGGCATCAAGTAGCAGAGCCGGGGCATCAAGTAGCAGAGCCGGGGCGTGTCGCCCCGGAAAATGCCAAAGCGCCCCCCGCGCGCGTACTAACCGAACAATGGGACCGCTCCGCCGCCGAACTCGCCTGGTCCCCCGACGGCGCGACCATCTACACTTGCGCCGCCAACCTGGCCCAGCACTCGCTGTTCGCGGTCGATGTGGCGACCGGCACCGTCCGCACCGTGCTTTTCGAAGGCCACATCACCGATATCGCCGCCGCCGGCTCGCGAATCGTTTTCGCCCTGCATCACCTCCGCCACCCCGCTGAGCTGTACTCCATAAACCCAGACGGAACCGATCTCCGCCAAATCACACACATCAACGCTGCCAAGGTCGCCGCCGCACGCATGGGCGAACCGGAGCAATTCACATTCAAAGGCTGGAACGACGAAACCGTCTACTGCCGGATCGTCCGCCCCATCGACTTCGACCCGCAGAAGAAATACCCGGTCGCCTTCCTCATCCACGGCGGCCCCCAAGGCTCGTTCGGCAACGACTTCCACTATCGCTGGAACCCGCAGGCCTACGCCGGCGCCGGCTACGCCGCGGTCATGGTCGACTTCCACGGCTCGGTCGGCTACGGGCAGGCCTTCGTCGACTCTATCAACGGCCACTGGGGCGATCGTCCGCTCGAAGACCTGCAAAAGGGCTTGGCGGCCGCCCTGGCGCGCTATCCATGGATGGACGGTGAGCGGGTCGCCGCCCTGGGCGCTTCGTACGGCGGATACATGATCAACTGGCTGCACGGCGTCTGGCCCGGCCGATTCCGCTGCCTCGTGTGCCACGACGGCAACCTCGACGAGCGCATGGCCTACTACGACACCGAGGAACTGTGGTTCCCTGAATGGGAGCATGGCGGGCCCCCGTGGGAGCGGCCGGAAGAATACACCAAGCACAACCCGATCGATCACGTGCAGAACTGGGGAACACCGACGCTGGTTATCCATGGCGGCCAGGACTTCCGCGTCGTGGATACGCAGGGTCTCTCAACCTTCACAGCCCTGCAGCGCCGCGGCATCCCCAGCAAATTGCTGTATTTTCCGGATGAGAACCACTGGGTCCTCAAGCCGCACAACAGCATTCAATGGCACGAGACGGTCATCGCTTGGCTAGACCAGTGGTGCCGCCGCTGAGCGCGAGTGCAAGCACAGCGTCGAACAAACCGCGTGCGCGC
>JAAYXS010000654.1 GCA_012515775.1 Phycisphaerae bacterium | reverse complement strand
TAAAAGCTTGCGAGGTTTGCGGGGCGAGCATCTACCCCGAGCACGTCAAGAAGGGCTTGGCGGACTATCTGGCCGGCCGCCTGCTATGCAGCCACTGCCTGCGCGAGAAAAAGCAGATCGCCATGGTGAACCCGGGCGCGGTGTTCCGTGACGAGCAGGCCCAACCGGATGAGGATGAACCGATCGCGCTGGCGGGCGAAGATGAGTATGAAATTTCCTCGCCTTCGCCCGCCGCGAGCGGAAGCGGCTCCCTTCGCGGAGGGAGCGCCGCGGGACTGAGTGGCGGCAGCACCTTCGGGGGTGCGGCGCTGGAGCGCCTTTTCAAGCGCGACCTGCTCAAAGGCCCCAACGCTACCCGCTGCCGCACGTTTCACTGCAAGCTCAACGACTCCTCCTTCGCGCGGCTGAACGAGGTGATTAACGACTGGGTCGACGCCAATGAGGACGTCGAGATCAAGTTTGCCACCAGTTGTATCGGCGGGCTGGAAGCCAAACACTCAACCGACCCGCACCTGATCATCACGGTGTTCTATTGAACCGCGGGGACGCATGAAGCTGCTGCGTTTTCTCGACCAGCAAGGGCGAATCTGCCTGGGGGAGCCGGCAGGACCCCGGCTGGCGCGCCCGCTGATTTCCGCGCCGGGCGATCCGGCCGTCTTCGCGCCTCACCCCGTTACGATTCAAACCTACCTGCCGCCGGTCGAGCCGCCCAACATCTTCGCGATTGGCCGCAATTACCGCGAACACGTGGCGGAAACCGGGGCGCGCCTGCCCGAAGCCCCGCTGATCTTCGAGAAGCCGACGACTGCCCTGACCGGCCACGAGACGGACATCATGCTGCCCGAAGCGGCTCCGAACGAGGTCGATTTCGAGGCCGAGTTGGCTATCGTGATCGGCCGCATTGCCCGGCGCGTGCCGCGCGAGAAGGCCTTGGACCACGTATTCGGCTACACCTGCGCAAACGATGTCTCGGCCCGCGATTGCCAGCGCCTCGATAGACAATGGACACGCGCCAAGGGGTTTGACGCGTTTTGCCCGCTCGGGCCGTGGCTGGTGACGGCGGATGAACTCCAGCCCGACCACTTGGCTATCCGTAGCCGGCTTAACGGACAGCTCATGCAGGAATCGAGCACCAGCCGGATGATTTTCTCATGTGCTGATCTGATCAGTTACCTGTCGCACCAGTTCACGCTGCTACCAAATACGGTTATATTGACGGGCACGCCCGAGGGGGTGGGCTTCGCTCGCCGACCGCCGGTCTTCTTGCGTGCGGGCGATCGGATTGAGGTTGAGATCGAAGGGATTGGCACGCTGAGCAACGTGGTTCGCGGGTCCGGCGCAATCACGGCGTAAAAGGGTTTTCACGCGCTTCTCTCTGTGCTAAACTCTTGTGTGGGTCTGGGTGGCGGAAGGTTAAATTCGCCAGTAGCTCAGGCGTGGGGCAAGGCTTTTCAGTGCTCGGCAAGGCCGGACCAGATGCGACCCGCTGCGGCGGGCTTGCGCTAGAGCGCCCGGCAAAGCCTCGCCAATCAGTTATCGGCGTTTCGGGCGGTCCGCCTTTTCTTGGCCAAACTGCCGCCCGGGAGAGTCTGTCGTGGAAAAAGACAACGGAATAGTGCAGGGCGTACTCGAACTAGACGCCCAGGGAGCCGGCTTCCTCCGCAACGTCAAGCTGAACCTGGCGGCCCGTCCCGACGATCCCTACGTCTCGGGCGACGCCATCCGGAAGTTTCACCTGCGGGGCGCGGAGCTGCTCGCGGGCCCGATCCAGCCCACGCAGAAAGCCAACCGGCGCTTCAAGCTCTCCCGCATCGACACCATCGAAGGTGTAGAAGTCGCCAAGTGGGAGCAGCCCAAGCCGCTGGCAGACACCACCGCCATCGATCCCACTGAGCCGTTGCATTTCGACACTCCCGGCGGACCGCCCACCATGCGCGTCATGGATCTCTTCACACCCATCGGCAAAGGGCAGCGCGGCCTGATCGTCGCCCCGCCCCGGACCGGTAAGACGATCCTCCTTCAGCACATGGCGCATGGCTTGGCCGTCAATCACCCCGAGGTCTACATGATCGTGCTGCTGGTCGATGAGCGGCCCGAGGAAGTGACGGAAATGCGTCGCACCGTGCACGGCGACGTGATCGCCTCCAGCAACGATCAGAATATTCAGTCGCACGTACGCGTCGCGCGGCTGGTGATTGAGCGCGCTCGGCGCATGGCCGAGGCTGGGCAGCACATTGTCGTACTGCTCGACTCGATAACCCGGCTGGCCCGCGCCTTCAACGCCTTCGTCGGAACCAGCGGGCGCACCATGACCGGCGGCCTGGATATTCGCGCGTTGCAGGAGCCCAAGCAGATTTTCGGGGCGGCTCGCAATATCGAGGGCGGCGGGTCGCTCACCATCATCGCCACAGCCCTGGTGCAGACCGGCAGCCGGGCGGACGAGTTCATCTTCCAGGAGTTCAAGGGCACCGGCAACATGGAAGTCGTGCTCAGTCGCGACCTGGCCAACCTGCGCATCTGGCCGGCCATGGATCTGCACCAATCCGGCACGCGCAAGGAAGAGAAGCTGCTGGATCCGGACACGCTCAAGAAGATGTACATGCTGCGCCGGCAACTGCACGACCTGCCGCCGGACAAGCAGATGCTCACGCTGCTTGAGCGCATGAAATCGTATAACCACCTCTCCGAGTTCTTAGCCAGCCTGCGGACGCCGACGTAGCGAATTGGTCGCCGCCAATAGTTGCTTCGGGTAAGGGTCACCCTTCTGTCACGCGCAGCGCGGTTCGGGCGGCATGGTAACCGCACAGGCCGTGTACGCCGCCGCCGGGTGGGGTGCTCGCGGAACAAATGAACAGGCGCGGGTTGCCGGTGGCGTAGGGATTGCGACGGAGCACGGGACGGAAAAGCACTTGGGACAACTCGGCAGCGCCGCCGTTGATGTCGCCGCCGACGTAGTTGGGGTTGTAGTCTTGGAGCTGAGCGGCGTTCAGCGTGTGGCGGGCGAGGACGCAGTCGCGAAAGCCGGGGGCGAAGCGCTCGAGTTGCGCTTCAATTGCGGCCGTCATGTCGGTGGTTGAGCCGGAGGGTACGTGGCAATAGGCCCAGGCCGTGTGCCGACCGGGCGGGGCGCGCGTTTCGTCGAACAGACTGGGCTGAACGACCAGGGTGAAGGGGCGGCGCGGTGCTTCGCCGCGCCAGACGGCGCGTTCGCCAGCCGCGATTTCGTCGAGCGTTCCGCCCACGTGGACGGTTCCGGCTTGGCGGCAGGCGGGGTCAGTCCACGGGATGGGCGCCGAGAGAGCCCAGTCGACTTTGAATACGCCCGGGCCGTAGCGGTATCGCGCAAGTTGACGCCGATAGTGCGGCGGCAGGTGATCGCCGGCGATGTTGATTAGCTGGCGCGGCGTCACGTCCAAGAGCACGGCTCGCGCAGCCGGCAATTCGTCCACATGTCGCACCCGGCGGTCAGTCACAATCCGGCCCCCTAGCGAACGGAAATGCTCGGCCAAGGCGTCGCTCAGCCGCTGTGAACCGCCGCGGACGATCGGCCAGCCGACGGCGTGCGCGGCCGCGGCCAGGACGAGCCCAAAAGCGGCCGAACCCGCCCGCTCCAACGGCAACATGGAATGAGCGGCCAAGCCGGCGAACAGCGCACGAGCCGCATCGGTTTGGAAGGTGTTGCGCGCCAAGTCGGTAGCGGAGCACAGGGCGCGCGTTCCGAACGCCGCGAGGGAAGGTAGATGCATCACCTTTCGCAGCGCTCGCCAGTGGAGCGGTGCCAGGATGTCGGTCCGCAACTGGGGCCACCCGGCGACCAGATGGCCCAGAAGACGCCTGTACGCGGCCCGGTCGCGCCCCAGCGCCGCGGAGGTGGCTTCGACCGAGCGCTGCAACACCACGGAGGGCGCTCCTTCGAGCGGATGGGCCAGCGCATATCCCGGCTGAATCCATTCGACGC
>JAAYXS010000653.1 GCA_012515775.1 Phycisphaerae bacterium | reverse complement strand
GGCTGGCAGTGATTCTGCATCGCTATGCCGGGCTTTCGCATCGCGAAATCGCGGAAGTGACGGGGTGGAGCGTGAAGGCGGTGGAATCGTGCCTCGTGCGCGGTTACGGGGCGCTACGCAAGTGGCTCGCCCAACTGGATCCGCGCCGCGCGAACCAGGCGCGATAAATGTTTTTTCGGACTCTTTTTCTGGCCCAGCAAAAATTTACGGCAGGTTGAGCCGAGGTTGAGCGTTTAAGGGATGGAGATGCACTCATGAAACACGCGCGGCGACTAGACCTGATCCGGTTGGCGGCCGACGAGCTGCCCGAGCAGGACCGCGCCGAGGTCGAACGTCACCTGGCGACTTGCCCGGCCTGCCGCAGTTTGTACGAGCAGCAGGCCGCGACGTGGCAAATGCTTGGCGAGTGGGCGCCCGAGACCGCGCACAGCGATTTGTTGGCGCAAATCGACCGCAAGCTGTCCGAAAGGCCCGCCGCGAGACTCCCGTTCTGGTCCGGCGTTCAACGCGTCTCCCGAATCGCGGCCGCCATCGTGGTCGGCGTGGGCGCCGGATACGCGGCGACGCGTGCCTGGCCACCGGGACAGACCCCGCAGCCGGCCCCCGCCACTGCCGAGGTGAACGAATTGGCGGCCACTGAACAGCTTGGAGTCGAATACCTGGCTAACGAGTCGCCGGCTGGGCTGTTCGCTGCTTTGGACGAACTTCCCATGACCAGTGATTTCCAGGAGGACCAGTCATGATGCTCAGACGCTACGGCGGTCTTGCGCTGGTGGCGATTGTCTCGGCAGCCGTGACTTACCTTGCCTCTTACGGCATGCAGCGCTCAGATCGCTCGGGCCGGGAACCTGGGCCAGGTCGCGGCCGCGGTCCCAGCATTAGCCGCTGGCTGGGGCTGACGCCCGAGCAGACAAACGACATTCGCCAGATCGAGGCTTCTTTCGCGGCTGACCGTAGGCCGCTCGAGGCGAAGCTCGCCACGGAACGGGAGAGGCTGGCGGCGTTGCTCGAGGATCCGGAAACCGCGAATGACGAAATTCTCCAGCAAGTCGAGAACGTGATCGCGGCGCAGAACGCCCTGGAGCGACGCGTCGCCGACCTGCTGGTTGCGCTGCGGCCGCACCTGACGGCAGATCAGCAGAAACGGCTGTTCGCGCGTTTTGCCAGCGGCGTGCGGGAGGGCTGCGGGCGTCAATGGCGCCACGGTCAGCAGGACGATTTTGAACGCGGACCACACGGCGATGGTCCACCGCCCGGACGCGGGTTTGGGCGGGGCCACGGCCGCGGCGGCGGACATCAATGGCGCGGCGGTCCGCATGAACACGGTACGACAGCTCCGGCGAGCCAACCCACAGGAGTTCAGCCATGAGGAGTTCAGCCATGAAGCAGTTTGCAGCAGTCACGGTCGCACTGATAGTCAGCGCGGCACTTGCTCAAAGCCAGAATGCCGGCGCACCGGCCGCTAATGCCAATGATCAGCAAGAACGAACAACGGTTCAGCCGGCACCCGCGAATGACACCGGGCCTGTAGCGCCGAGCAATGTCCAGCGGCCGCTGCGCCAACGGCTGCGCGACCCCAATCGTTGCCAAGCGTCCGAGAATCGCCCGGGCCGTCAGCGCTTCTGCGATCCAGCCGACTGCCCGCGGCCCAACTGCCCGCGGCGGGATGAGGCAAACTGTGGCTTGCGCCAGGGCGCACCCGACCGGGACCGTGGACAGGGCGCGAAATGGAGCCGCGGCCGAGGCGCAGGTTGGGGCCGTGGCCATGGTGCAGACCGCCTGCGCGCCCCCGGGGCCGGCTGGGAACGTGGGCCGAAGGCAG
>JAAYXS010000652.1 GCA_012515775.1 Phycisphaerae bacterium | reverse complement strand
GGCAAACAGAGACGAAAAATTAGTCGGACGCGGTTATCCAGACGCTCTCGCCGCTTGGCGATTATCCGCCACGGCCGACGGCTACGCCTGATAACCGGCTGCTCGCCAAGCGTACGCGATCGGCCTCTTCGCCAGCTACGTTCGTGACTTCCTCCCGCTCGCCAAGACCACGCCCGGAACCGAGAACCGACCGCACCGCTCGCCAAGCCCACGCGGGCCCCCGGCCAGGTACGACGCGTTCGCCCAAACCACGCTCACAACCGACGGTAGCTCGCCCCTTCTCCCCGTTCTCGCGTTCTCACGTTCTCCCCCTTCTCACCTTCACACATTCTCACCTTCCCACCCGCATCTTGCCCGATGTTGAAACCCGGACCGCGGCGACGAGTGTGCCGCGGTCCGGGCTCCAGTCCCGCCCCAAGATGTCTTTCGCCGCTCAAGCGCGGTCTTGCAGCGCTTTCTCGCCCGCCGCCTGGGCGCAGTTCGCGCAACAGAAGATGCGATCGCTCGCTTCGACCCCGTGGCCGATCACGCGGCACCCGCAGTGCTCGCAGGTCGGCGCCAGCGCCTGCACCGCGCATTCGAAGCTATCAAACGTATGCCGGCGCCCATCTTTGAGCACCTCGAATGTCTTGTCGTACTCGTTCCCGCACGTTTCGCAACGGTTCATGGATGTGCTCCCGCCGTCATCCTGCGCCACGCCCCCACGCCACCATCAAGTATCGACGCGTTTATGTACCCCTTGCGGAAGTATTCATCTGCCCGACCGGCAGCCGTCGCGTCGTTCGGTCAGGCGCAATAGAAAATGATCTCACGCTCCTTTGGAATCTGATCGAGTTGGTTGGCGAACTGGTTGTACGTGATCGCCCCCTCGATCGCATTCTCCTGGCACTTTCGATCATTGTCATACCCGCAAACCAACAGCGGTGGGTCATCGCTCTCCATGCGCTGCCGCACCGATTCGGGACTCATTCGTCTTGGCATCAGCGGTCTCCTTGACATAGCCCGACGCGGCGGCCTGTCGCACCCAAGCCCCCGATTCGGAACATCCTCAGTTTCCTCTCCCCGGCTTAACACGCTATGAAACCGCCGTGAATTGCGATTAACCCCGTGCCCCCCTTATCACTCTATCACTTTATCACCTTATCACTCTGGCGTTCATCGCCGCTCGACCACCACCTCCAACACCGCGCTACTCGGGTCTGACAAATAGGCGTACGCGCTCTCGTCCCCCTGCAACGCTGCCCGAAACAACGCAACCAGCAATCCCGCCGTGAGTCGTCGCATCCCCGCCCGGTCCGGACCGCCATCGCACATCAGCCTCGCCAGCATCGCCGGCCCCTCGTTCAGCATGTCCGTGTGCCCTTGATGTGGAACAACCACGTGCCACGCCGGCGAGCGACAAACCGCGTAGAACTGCTCGTGATTCTGACCGGCCGGCGCGCAGCGACCGCCCAGCCCCGTGCCGATCACCAGCGCCGGCCCGCTAAAACTGAGCGGCTCCTCGGCGGCCCACGTCCGGTTGCCGCGCGGCTCGGCCCCGTCCACCGGGTCAATCGCCGCCGCGGCCAGCACTCGCGACGGCCGGGCCGCCAGCAACAGCCAGCAGACCTGCCCACCGCGCGAATGCCCCGCCAAGCCCAAGCGCCGCACGTCAGGCACATAGCCCAGCGCCGCCGGCAGTCCAACCGGCAGCCAGCCCAACACTCGCGCCGCGCGCCGCGCCTCTTCCGGAGGTCTCGGGTTGCCAAACGCCACCCCCAACCCGGCATACATCTGCGGAGCTACCACGACAAATCCGTGCCCCGCCAAGTGCCGCAGTAATTCACCGTAATCGCTATTCTTCCCCAGAAACCCGTGCTGAAACACCACGACCGGGTACGCCGCCGGCGAAACCGGCGCAAAGATCAGCAACGGCTGCGGGCTGCCATAATCGCACGCGTCGAGCTGAATCCTGCGTATCGAAAGCGGACCTGGAGTATAAGGATCGCCAGACCCTACATATGCCGCCGTAGACCCTTGCACCGGCGACACCTGCTCCCCTGCAACCACTTCCGGCGAAGACGTCTCCTCTTCACAGCGCCCGGCCTGCCCGCACCCGCCAATCGCCCCCACCAGCAGGCTCGCCAGCACCGCTCCCGCGGCAACCGCGCCCCAACAGTGCTTCCATTTCATGCTCGATTCTATTGAGCCGCGACTTGTGCCACGGGCTAACCTCGCACTCAGCCGCGGCGTCGTTTGCGGCGTATGGCTACAACACCCGCAGCCACACCGCCTTCAGATACCCCGATTCCGGACAATTCAGCATGATCGGGTGATCCGGCGCCGCTCCCGTGTAGTCAAACATCTGTAACGCCCGCCCCGTGCGGCGCCCCGCCGCATGGATGGCCCCCAGGAACGCGTCGCGCGACACCAGCCCGCTGCAACTGCACGTCAGCATAATCCCGCCGGGGCGAACCAACTGCACCGCCAACGCATTCAGGTCGTGATGTTTGGCCAGCCCCTCCTCCAGGTCCCGCCGCGACGTGACCAACTTCGGCGGATCGACCACCACAACATCGAACTGCCGCCCATTGGCCTGCATCTGCCGCAGGTATGCAAACGCGTCCGCATGCACCA
Organism: Phycisphaerae bacterium; assembly: GCA_012515775.1. Taxonomy (GTDB): domain Bacteria; phylum Planctomycetota; class Phycisphaerae; order UBA1845; family Fen-1342; genus JAAYXS01. Next base: position 934 of record JAAYXS010000652.1, on the reverse strand, counting down.
GGTTAACCCGCGCCTGGTTCAGGTTGGCGTTCTCGTGCGCCAGCTCGATCGCGGCCTCATCCAGGTCGACGCCCGTGACGGACGCCGCCCCGCCGGCCACCTTCGCGCACAGCCCGAACCCGCCCGTGTAGCAGCACACGTCCAGCACGTCCGCCCCGCCGCACAGCCGCGCCAGCCGCAGCCGGTTGTCGCGCTGGTCGCAGAAGAACCCGGTCTTGTGTCCGCCAACGATATCGACGCGATAGCGCACGCCATGCTCGCGAATCACCAGCCGGGCCGGCGCCTCCTGTTGGGCCGCGGCCGCCTGGAACCCCTCGATGGCCTCGATCTGCGCATCGGCGCGAACGAACGTCCGCCATGCCGGCCCGGCCTTGTATGGGCGATCGAGGCTGGTCGGCGGCCCCAGCTCTTCTGCCAGCATGGCCGCAAATTCGTTCCAGCGCTGGAACATGCCCAGCGCGAATATCTCGAACACCAGGCAATCGGCATAGCGTTCGACGATCAGCCCGCTCAGGTTGTCGCCCTCGGAGTGAACCACGCGGTAGGCGTCGGTGACCTGATCCAACCCAAGCTGCCGGCGGAGTCCAACCGCCTGCCCGAACCGGGCCCGCCAGAAGCCCTCGTCGATGCGCGTCTCGCCGTAAGCCAGCATGCGGATGGCGATTTGCGACTGCGGGTTAAACAGCCCGTGCCCGAACAGCGCGCCGGCCTTGTCATACACGGCGACGACGTCGCCCGGGCGAGCGGCGGGATCGGCCGCCCGGACCATGCGCTGGAAGACAAACGGGTGCAAAGTCGCCGAGCGGAGCTGCACCCACGGCGATTGCGCCCCGGGCGGACCGTCCGCGCTTCGCTCCACGCGTGTTCGGGGCCGGCCGGGACTGAAACGATGTTTCGAGCCGCGCTTCTCCATGCAGGAAATCATTGCGCGGCG
>JAAYXS010000651.1 GCA_012515775.1 Phycisphaerae bacterium | reverse complement strand
TTCAGATGGGCGGCGCCAGCGGGCAGATGGTTCCGCCGAAGGATTTCGGCCGCAAGATCTGTTACGACGACCTGGCCACCGGCGGCTCGGTCATGATCTTCGGGCCGGGCCGCGATCTGTTGAAAGTGGCGTCGCGCTTCCTGGAGTTCTTCATCGAAGAAAGCTGCGGCACCTGCACGCCCTGCCGCGCGGGCAACGTGCTGCTGAAAGAGCGGCTCGACCGGATTATCGCCGGCAAAGGCGAGCCGGCCGACCTGCCCTACCTGGAAGAACTGGGCGAGACGATCAAGGCTACCAGCCGCTGCGGATTGGGCCAAACCTCTCCGAACCCGGTGCTGACGACGTTGAAGAATTTCCGCCCGCTGTATGAGGCTTTGGTGAAGGAGCGGCCGGTTGGGTTGCGGCCCGAGTTTGATTTGCAGGCGGCGGTCAGTGCGGCCGAGGCGATCGTGGGTCGCAAATCCGTCCACGTGGAAACGTAAAGAAGGGAACTTATATGAGTCAGGAAGTCACCTTCACCATTGATGGCATCGAGGTCAAGGCCGCCCCCGGGCAGACCATCCTCGAAGCCGCTGAAAAGGCGAAGATTTATATCCCGCGATTGTGCCATCAGAGGGACCTGGCGCCCTTCGGCAGTTGCCGCATCTGCACCGTGCTGGTGAACGGCCGGCCCCAGGCGGCTTGCACTCAGCCGGCGGCCGCGGGCATGGTGGTCGAGAACGACTGCGAGAAGGTTCGCCGCTATCGCAAGAACCTGATCGAGATGCTGTTCGTCGAGGGCAACCACTTCTGCATGTTCTGCGAGAAGAGCGGCAAGTGTGAGTTGCAGGCCCTGGCGTATCGCTACGGCATCACCGCCCCCAAGTACCCGTACATGTGGCCAAAGCGCGACGTGGACGCCTCCCATAAAGACATATTCATCGATCGCAACCGCTGCGTGCTGTGCGGGCGCTGCGTGCGGGCTTCACGCGACCTGGACGGCAAGAACGTCTTCCAGTTCGTGGAGCGCGGCGAGCGGCGTCGCGTCGCGGTAAACGCCGAGGCGCGGCTGTCCGACACGGACGCCAGCGTCACGGACAAGGCGGTCGAGATGTGCCCGGTCGGCGCGATTCTCAAGAAGCGCGTCGGCTACAACGTGCCGGTGGGCCAGCGGCCCTACGACCACAAGCCGATCGGGTCGGAGATCGAAAACGGGCAATCTGCCGAGAGCAAGAGGTAAAAGCCATGGCGAAACCCAAAGTTGCCACTACATCGCTGGCCGGCTGCTTCGGCTGTCACATGTCGCTGCTCGACATCGACGACCGCATACTAAAGCTGGTCGAGTTGGTCGATTTCGATAAGTCGCCGGTCGACGACATCAAGGAATTCACCGGCCGCTGCGCGGTGGGCCTGATTGAGGGCGGCTGCTGCAACGAGGAGAACGTCCGCGTGCTGAAGGATTTCCGCGAGCACTGCGACATTCTTATCTCGGTCGGCGATTGTGCGATCATGGGCGGCATCCCGGCCATGCGCAACATGGTCCCGCTGAAGGAATGCCT
>JAAYXS010000650.1 GCA_012515775.1 Phycisphaerae bacterium | reverse complement strand
GACAACGTTTTCGACTTCTCGCTCGGCAACCCCAATGCCACGCCGCCGGACGCGTTTTTCCGCGCCCTGCGGGCGGCGGCCGAGGAGCACCAGCCGGCCCTGCACCGCTACATGCCTAACGTGGGCTTTGACGAAGCCCGGGCGGCGGTGGCCCGCTTCCTGCGGACCGAATACGACGCGCCGTTCGAGGCCGCGGATGTGATCATGACCAGCGGGGCAGCCGGCGGCATGAACGTGACGCTGCGAGCGATCTGCAACCCCGGTGACGAAGTGCTGATTCTGGCGCCGTTCTTCCCCGAATACCGCTTTTACGTGGAGCAGGCCGGCGGGCGAGTGGTACTGGTGCAGACGGACTCCGATTTCCAGCCCGATTTTGCCAAGATTGAGGCGGCCATCACTGAGCGCACTCGGGCCATCATCATCAACTCGCCGAACAACCCTACCGGCGCGATTTACAGCGAGGCCAACTGCCGCGAACTGGGCGCGCTGCTGGCACGACACGACCGGCCTGAGCGGCCGATCTACATCCTGCTGGACGACCCCTACCGCCGCATCATCTACGACGTGGACACCTGCCCCACGCCGCTGCGCCACTACCCGCGCACTATCCTGATATCCAGCTATTCAAAGGACGTCAGCATCGCCGGCGAGCGCATCGGCTACATTGCGGTGCCGCACTCCGTGCCGCAGCGCGAGAAGGTGCTGGCGGCCATGACCATGCTCAACCGCACGCTGGGCTTCGTGAACGCTTCGGCATTCATGCAGCGCGTGATCGCCCGCTGCGCCGATGCCCGTTGCGACCTGGACTTCTACCGCCAGAACCGCGACCTGCTTTGCAACGCCCTGGTGTCCTATGGCTACGATCTGAAAGTGCCCGGCGGCGCGCTATACGCGTTCCCGAAGACGCCCATCGCCGACGACGCCGAGTTCATCGCGGTCCTGGTGAAGCATCGCGTGTTGGCGGTCCCGGGCCGCGGCTTCGGACGCCCCGGCTACATGCGTATCAGTTTCTGCGTGGACCGCAAGACCATTGAACGCGGCTTACCCGCATTGAAGGCTGCTATCGACGAAGTCCGGTAGGCTGCGTCCCACTGATTCAGGTTCGGATCGTTATCCCCAGACGATCAGCCCCTGCTCGTACCGGTCGGCCAAATCCTCGTGCGCCGGCACAACGCGGATGGCGAAGCCATGCTGGCCGCTGATCGTACAAGGCAGCACGCCGTCGAACTCATGGACGCCGTTGCCGTCTTCCTTGGTGTGCTGCATTGGCGCGGGGCGGCCCTGCGAGATGCCGCCTGTAGTGTCAACCGGACCGGCATAAACCTCGACTGCCACGTTTTCAGGCCGAATGGAGCCCAGGTGTACGCGGGCGTGGATGGGCAGCTTATCGCCGACCTTGAGGCGTTCCTGGGCGTTGGCGACGACCTCCTCGATGCGCACCTGGTGCCATTCGCGGCTGAGGACCTGCTTCCAACTGCTTAGCCGCCGCGCGACGGCGAAGTCGTCCGCGCTGAGCCGGTCGGCGCGCTGCAAGGCGGGGACATACATGACCTCGGTGTACTCGCGTAGCATGCGGATCGTGCTGAACACGGGGACGATGGTGCGAATCGACTCTTTGACGCGGTCCAGCCACTTGCGGGGGATGTCGTCGACCGTGCGATCATAGAAGAGCGGCACGATCTCGCGCTCCAGCAGGTTGTAGAGCGATTCGGCTTCCACGTGGTCCTGGTAGGCCAAGTCGTCGTACACGCGCCCATCGCCGATCGCCCAGCCGTTCTCGCCGTTATAAGCCTCGGGCCACCAGCCATCGAGGCAGGAGAGGTTCAGGCTGCCGTTGGGAGGGCCCTTCATGCCGCTGGTCCCGCTGGCCTCGTGCAGGCGCAGCGGGTTGTTTAGCCAGACGTCGCAGCCCTGCGTGAGAATGCGCGCCAGGCGCATGTCGTAGTTTTCGAGGAACACCATCCGCCGGCGGAACTCGGGGCGGGCGCAGATCGCGCACAACTGCTTAATGAGCTCCTTGCCCGCGCCGTCGGCCGGGTGGGCTTTGCCGGCAAAGATGAACTGGACCGGTCGCTCGTTGTTGCGCAGCAACGCGGCCAGGCGTTCAAGATTTCGCAAGATCAGTGTGGCGCGCTTGTATGGGGCGAAGCGCCGGGCGAAGCCGATCGTCAGGGCCGAGGGATCCAGCACTTCGTCGGCGGCCTTCACTTCAGCCGGCGGCGCGCCGCGCCGCTTTAGCTGTTCGCGCAGGCGGGTGCGCACCATGGCGATCAGGTGCTCGCGGCGGCGCACATGGACGCGCCACAACTCGGCGGCCGGAATGACCTCGACGCGTTCCCACAGCCGCGTCCGGGGCGGCGCCTCGGCCCAGTTCGGCCCGAGGTAATGATCGAAGATCTCAGCCATTTCCGCCGAAATCCAGGTGCGCGTGTGGATGCCGTTGGTGATGTAGGTGATGGGGATTTCCTCGCGCGGCACCTTCGGCCAGTGCGTCTGCCACATGCCGGCGGCCACCTGGCCGTGCAGGCGGCTGACGCCGTTGCTGCGGAAGGACAGGCGCAGGGCGAGAATTGGCATGCAGAAATCGCTGTCGCCCAGACCGCCGGCCTCGCGGCCGAGGGCCAAAAAGTCGTCGGTGGATAGGCCCAGGGCCGACGCCATCCAGCCGAGTTGGTCGACCACCAAGCGAGGGTCAAACCGGTCGATGCCGGCCGGCACGGGCGTATGCGTCGTAAAGACGTTGCCGCCCACGGTTGCTTCGCGCGCCTCGCCGTAAGTCAGCCCAAATTCCTCCATGGCCTGACGAATGCGCTCCAGGGCCATGAACGCGGCATGTCCCTCGTTCATGTGACAGCCCTTGGGGCGGATTCCGACGGCGCGCAGCGCTTGCAAACCGCCGATGCCGAGCAGGATTTCCTGCTGAATGCGCATGCGGCGGTCGCCGCCGTACAGGCGGGCCGTGACCATGCGCAAGTCAGGCTCGTTATCAGGTATGTCGCTGTCGAGCAGGTAGAGTTTGACGCGGCCGACCTGGGCCAACCAGATTTGGGCCGTGAGCTGCCGGCGCCCGAGCTGTACCTGAATCTTCAACGGATTGCCGAAGGGATCGTTGACCAGCGTAACCGCGAGCTGGTGGAAGTCGTAGCTTGGATAACTTTCGAGCTGCCAGCCGTCCTCGGTTAGTTGCTGTTCGAAGTAACCCTGGCGGTACAGCAGGCCGACGCCAACCAGCGGAATGCCGAGGTCCGAAGCAGCCTTGAGATGGTCGCCAGCCAGGACGCCCAGGCCGCCCGAATAGATTGGCAGCGACTCGTGGACGCCGAATTCGGCCGAAAAATAGGCGACTATTTCGTCTTGGCGGCCCGGAAAACGCTCCTCGTACCAGGTGCGACTATTCAAATAGACGTAAAACGAGTCGACGACGCGTTGCAGTTGGGCCATGTAGGCATCGTCGTTGGCCGCCTGCTCCAGGCGGTCCTGTCCAATCTGCCACAGCATGGCGACCGGGTTGTGGTAGACGCGCTCCCACAGCTCGACGTCCAACCGGCGAAAAAGCTCGCGCGCCGAGTGGTTCCAAGACCACCAAAGGTTGTAGGCGAGCTGCCGTAGGGGCTCGAGCGGCTCGGGCAATGATGGCACGACGACGAAGGTGCGAACGTGATTCATCGAGTCTTACCCATCAGTTGAGTGCACGGCAGACTATATCGGTCCTTAGACCAGTTTTACTTTCGGCCCGGCCCAGGCCGCGAGTGAACAACAGCATCATAAGGCACGGTTCCGTAGCTTACACACCAGCTACCTGCCGAACTTGCTTGACCAGCTCGTCGGCTGCCGCCATGCTGTCTGCTTCGGCGATAATCCGGATTATGGGCTCGGTATTCGAGGCCCGCACATGCACCCAGCCGGCGGGAAAGTCCACCCGGACCCCGTCAGTCGTAGTGGGATTGTAGTCCGCAAATTTGGCTGTAACCGCGCTCACCGCGGCCTGGATCCGGTCGCGAGGGCAGGCGAATTTCTGCTTTATGGAGGCGTAGCACGGCAGGGCGGCGACCAACTCGCTGACGGTCTTACCGGTGGCCGCCAGCAGTTGGAGCACCAAACTCATGGCAGACAGGCTATCCCGCACGTTGCAGATGCGCGGGTCGATGACTCCGCCGTTGCCCTCCCCACCCACCACGCAGCCGGCCTGCAACATCGCCGCGGCCACGTGTGCCTCACCCACGGGCGTGCGAATGACCTTCACGCCATATCGAGCCGCGATGTCGTCCACCATCCGCGAGGTGCTGAGGTTGGCGGCGACTGGACCGGGGCGGCGCGAGAGCACCGACTCGACGGCCAGGGCCAGCGTGTACTCCTCGCCGATGTAAGTTCCGTTTTCGTCGACAATGGCCAGGCGGTCTGCATCCGGGTCTTGTGCGAAGCCGATGGCGGCCCGCGTGGTGCGCACGGTTTGGCAAAGCTGGCTTAGGTTTTCTCGCAGCGGCTCGGGCGGATGGGCGAAATCGCCGGTCGGTTCGGCGTTGATATGCACCAGATCGATGCCGAAGCCCTTGAGCAGCGCCGGGCTGTGCTCGCAGCCGGCCCCGTTGACGCTATCCAGGACGACCTTGGTGCCGCGCAGGGCGGAGGTGTCCACTTCGCGCGCGGCCAGCACGGCGCGCACGTGCCGCTGGCCGGCCTCACGGTCGGCCTGCGGAGCGCTGAAGCCGGTTTGCACGTCGCGGAAGCTGCGCTGGTCGCGAATGTGCGCGATCTGGCGCGCGTCTTCCGCACTGGGCCCGAAGCCCAAGTTGGTGAAGAATTTCAGGCCGTTCCAGGGCGCGGGGTTATGACTGGCGGTGATGCTGATTCCGCCGGCGTATTTGCCTTCGATGATGGTTCGCCCCACGGTCGGAGTCATAGCCACGCCCAGGTCCGTTACTTGGCAGCCGGCGGCCAGCAATCCGGCCGCGGCCGCGGCGGCGTACATCGGGCCGCTGGGCCGGGAGTCGCGGGCCAGCACGACCTGGCCGCCATCCAGAAACGTGCCGTAGGCGCGGGCGAATTCGAGTACCAGTTCCGGCGTCAGCGTCTGACCAACCAACCCGCGGACGCCAGAGACTCCAACCATCAACGCCATATTCGTCCTCCAAGCTCTGAGCAGCTCTCAGCCATGAGCCAGATGCGCCCGGCCACCTCTGACTCGCAGCACAAAGCAGATGGGGCAGTATGCCACGCCAGCCATCTGCCGCCAACCGCGGCTTGCGGGGCGTTTTTGACTCGGCTACCGTCGGCAGCCATGTCCGGCCAGGTTCTAAGGGTGATCATCAACGATCGCATCCTGCGCGGCCCGCGCACCGGGATTGGTCACTATATCGCGGAACTCACGGCGCGCGTGCCGCTGGCCGACCCGGCGATCAGGCTATTCGGGCCGTTCGCGCGGCTCGCACGAAATCGCGAACGGTTAACTACCCTAAACCACAGCCGCGCACCGCGGCAGGGCGCACGGCAGGACATCGCGCCCTGGCTCCGGTTTGTCATCGAAACCGGCTATCAAGCCGCTTTCCGCAGCGTCGGGCGCGCTCTTCGCTGCCGAATTTATCACGAGCCGGCGCACGTGCCAGGACCTTGGGGCGGAATCACACTGACGACCATCCACGATTTGTCGGTGCTGCGATTCCCGCAATGGCATCCCGCAGATCGCGTGCGGTGGCAGGAACGCGGCCTGAAGCGGGCCGTGGCACAAAGCGCCCATTTCATAGCTGTTTCCGCCTCCACGAAGGACGAGATGACCACACTGCTGGGCGTGCGGCCGGAGCGCGTCACCGTAATTCATCTTGGTGCGCGGGAGATTTTCCATCCGCGGCCGCGCGCGGCGGTTGAAGCCTGGCTGGCAGCTCGCAATCTATCGGCGAAATATTTGTTGTACGTTGGTGCAATTGAGCCACGTAAGAACCTGCCCGGATTGGTCGAGGCGTACGCCGGCCTTGCGACAAAGCTGCGCGCGCAGTTTCCGCTCCTGATCGCGGGCGGGCAGGCCTGGGGTGCGGTGGACATTGCGGGAATCGCTCACTCGCACGGCGTCGCTGAGCAGGTGCGGCTGCTCGGCTATCAGGGGGACGAGTCGCTGGCCATGCTCTATGGTGGCGCGCGTGCGCTGGTCTGGCCGACGTTTTACGAGGGCTTCGGGCTGCCGCCGCTGGAGGCGATGGCCAGCGGCACGCCGGTCATCGCGAGTGCGACGAGTTCGGTGCCCGAAGTAGTGGGGGAGGCGGGGCTATTGGTCGAGCCGAACGATCCGGCCGCGATCCGCGCGGCGATGGAATCGGTAATCGAGGACGATGCCCTGGCGGAGCGCCTGGCTCACTTGGGTACGCGGCGTGCCGCCGAGTTCTCGTGGAATCGCTGCGCCGCCGAGCATGCGGCGCTTTACCGTCGCTTGGTCGAGTGATTGGTGGTAATCCGGGGCGGCACGCCCCGGCTCTGTTACGGTTTGGCGGCATTCCGGGGCGGCACGCCCCCGTTCCGCAGCGTGTTTGCAATCAGGTCGAGGAATTGCTCCGCACGCGCCGCCCATGTATGGCGACTTGCGAAGGCGATGCGCTGCTCGCGCGCGGCGGAGTCGTTCGGTGATTGAGCAGCGGCGGCGGCTGCTGCGGCGGCGACGGCGCTCGCGAAAGCTGCCGGCGCTTCCGCGATGACCAGCGGCGCATCCGGATCGTCGAGCCGCAACGGCACGGAGCACACGACCGCCTTTCCGGCGGCCGCATACTCATACACCTTCAGCGGGTCGGCCGCCGCGGCAATCGGCCCGACTCGGAAAGGAATCAGGCCCACATCGAACGTCGCAATCAGCGCCGGAACAGCCTTATAGGAAACCAGCCCGATGCGATGCACGTTCTGAATTCCGGCCAGTGGCGCGGCCAGGCCGCGGTAACGCTCGGGGCCGGCCACGGCGAATTGAACGTGCGGCAGTGCGCGGGCCGTGGCCGCCAGAAGTTCCACATCTACCCAGCGGTCGATCGAGCCAACGAAGCCGGCGACTGGGTGGTTGGCATGCGCGCGCCGCCACGCGAACCACTCGCGCAATGCTGGATCGCACGTTTCATAGAGCTGGGCTGAAGGGCCTGGCGATTCGCGATTTGAAAGCGCGCCGAAAGCGTCCGCGTCCACGCCATTTCCGCAGACCACGACCCGGCGCTCGCACATTTCGCGCAGGCGCTCGGCCAACGCGGCAGAAACGGCAACGATCACGTCGGCTCGGCGGCACAACTCCTCGTGCCAGCGACGATAAATATCGTTGCTGCTAGCCCGAGCGTGAACCAGCGGATCATCGAGGCAATCATAGATCAGCAGGTCGCACGGCGCATGCGCGACCACCGGGGTCCATAAAGGGGTCGCGGCCACGATGACATGAGGCGTGCCGTTCGAATCAGGGGTGATGCGCCTCGCCTGGCGCGCTGCGATTGCGTCGACCAGACGTAGGCGCTGCTGCCAATGCAGCGGCGGCGCCGGCAGCGGCCAGACTAGCTCCACCTCTCCGGCCCGGCGCTCGCGCCAGGGGGCGATCCAATGCCGCAACATAGCGCGCGGCGTGGGCGGGGCCACGTAGCGTACGCGCAGCCCGCGGCGCGCGAACTGGTCGGCTAAAGCGCGCGTGCGGCTGTGAAGGTGCCAGGCATAGGGCACGGGCGCAAGCATCGAAAGGCAGAATGCGGAATTTATGGCTTTCATCGCGCCTATGCACCTGGAAGCCAACCAACGGCAAGGCGTCAGTCTTTCAGATCGCCTGCGGCTGTCAAGTGGAGGCGGATCATTGGTGGCTCGCGAACGCTAAATACTGAGACTCCCGGCCCGCTCTCATTTTCTAGTATGATGCAGATTCGATGTCATCTGAGAGAGCATTGCTGGATCCCCGGCACGCGCCGCGCTGGCCCGCGCTGCTCGGCAGCCTGCTGTGTGCGGGCGTCTTGGCGGGCTGCACTGAATGCCCGTTTCCGCCGCCCATCCAGAACCCGCCCGCGGCGATCGTGCTCACGTTCGACGATGGACCGCTGCCGGGTGACTTGGCGCGGCCGCCGGCCGAATATTCCGCGGACGAGCTGCTCCAGCCCCTGCGCGCGATTTTGGACACGCTGGAGCGCAACAACGCCACGGCCGTCTTCTTTATTCAGGGTCCCGGCGAAGAAACGCTCGATGCGGAAGGCGGAGCCGCGTTCGCGACGGCCCTGCGCGAAATGTACGACGGCGGGCATACGCTCGGCTACCACGCCTACCACGCCGATCCTGCCATCTGGATCCGGCCCTGTCTCTTTCCGCCGCTGGCGGCCCTGCCGATGTCGGCCGACCTCGACCGGCTGGTCGCGTTCCTCGATGCCGTCGCGCTTCCGGCCGGCCTTGAGCCGGATGCCCTCTTCACGCCGGTTTTCCGCCAGCCGTTCGGCGGCGCAGGCGTCAGCCGCGTGCCGGCCTTCCTGGCGGCCGCGGCGCGCGGCTGGACCTATCGCGGATTTCGCATCGATAGTGCGGATTGGGCGCAAAACACCGATAGTTTTCCGATTGTGGCTGAGTCGTTCGCCGCGCTCAGTGAAGCGCAGTATGTCGAATACGTTGTCCAGCGGCTGCAGGACGGGTTGCGGCACACCGCGGACGAGTTACAGCGTGAACCCGGTGAGTTTGCAGTCATAGACGTGCTCTTCCATGTAAACAGCTTCACCGCGGCGCATCTGCAGACGTGGGTGGACACATTGCAGGGCGAATACCAGTTTCTCTATGGTATGACGGCGGACTTCGCAGTGCCTGAGGAATACGTCCGCGAAAACAACTTCTTTGTAGACCTCAGTGTCGTCACACAATTGCCCGCGCCGCCGGGCGAAAGCAGACTTCTCGCAGCGCCTTCACAGCCGTAAGCCGGCTCTTGATGCTGGGACGAAACGGCCCTGGCACCAGTCCAGCGCCAGGGCCGTTTCCGTTTGAAGGCAGTAACTAACTCAACTTGCCTGCCGCTCTCTAACTTGGGTTAGTACTCCCGCAATTCCGACGTCAGAATTCGATCAATGCGCGACTTGCAGGCCGACAGATGCGCCTGCGAGGCGAAGTCCGCCTTGTTCCCCGAGGCGTTCAGCACGGCGCCGATGTTCGTGCTCAGCTTTTGCAGCGAGTACTGCAACATGGCGTGCACGTCCGGCGGCAATAGCCCGCCCGGACCATACCTCACCAGCGATTCCATTAACCCCAGGTACTCGCGCTGCAGTGAGCGCCGATAGCTCGACAGGAACGGCTCGGCGTCCGACCAGGCCCCCTTCTTCAGCCGTTCCAGGTCAACCGCGTCCGACCAGCAGGCATCTTGAATGGTCTGCAGATATTCCGCCGCCGTCAGCCGATCGGGTGCAGTGCTCTTGAGCTCAGCATCGTATATGCGGCGGAGCGTATTGGGGTAGAGCCGGTCGATCAGGTTCCACCACTGAAGGAATCCGACCAGATCGTGGATGGGGAAATCCACGCTGTAGCTGACCCGAGCGCCGTAGTGATACCAGCGCGGCGGCACCAGGTGGTTCAGCACGTCCGGTGCGACCTGGAAGAAGTCATCCTTGTACAGGTTGTCCTGAAGGAACCGCAGCGCCTCGCGCTGGAGCTTTGCGTCAACCAGCGTCAGCGGGGCCCCCTCGGCGCCATCGCCCCGGTGGGCCCGCGTGAAGTACTGCCCGCCAATGTAGCGCCCGACGTAGTCCAGCGTCGTGGCCTTCTCGAACATCAGCGTGATAAACGCCGAACGCAAGTGGTACCAGCTCTCGTGATCCTTGACAGCCCATTCGAGAATGTTCGCCATGCGCTTGTCGACCAACTCAAGCCGGCTGCGGGCCCAGCCCACCGGGTCGCTCGACATATCGAACGTGTTCACGCGCGGGTCGGGCGACATCATCGTGCAGTCCTCGTCCGTCGCGTAGGCGAGCTCGGGCTCGGTGCAGCGCCGCGCGATGTCCAGCAGCATGCCTTTTTCCCCCGCAGGCGCGCTCGGCATCGACATTTCACGCGCCCCACGCTTGGGCATCGGCGGCGGCTCGCTATCCGCCCCCTCGTCGAAGTCGATCGCCCCCGATTCCAGCATCTGTATCACCTCCGGCGGCAGTTGCGCCATGATTTCGGGCAGTTTGTCCCGAATCTCCGGTGGAAGCTTACTTAAGTCCGGCAGACCGGGAATCTTGATTTCCGTCTTCTCAGGGGCCGGCTGCGGCGCTTGGGCCGTTTCGTCCGCCGCGCTGCCGGCCTTCTCGGCTTCGTCCTTGGCCTTCTCCGTTTTATCATCCCCCTTGCCCTTTTCCGCCTCGGCTCGGGCCGACTTGTAGCTGCCGTCGTAGGGCCGGTAGCCGTACTCGATCGCCCAATAGTCGTACGGTCCAATGCTGGGTGTGACAAAGTGCCCTTCGGTCGGGTTTTCCGGGGTGAACAGCACCGGGTTGTAGTCCATGATCGAGCCGCAGGTCGGCGCGTCGGTGCTGCGCCGCTTCTGGATTTCCTCGAGCGAGTAAATCGAACTCGCCATGAAATTGTGCCGCAGTCCGAGCGTGTGGCCCACCTCATGCGTCACCACTTCTTTGAGCACTTCATACAGGAAGCGTTCCTTCACTTCGGGTGGGAAGTTCACCAGCACCGCCCCAGCCAATTGCATCTGGTGCTTCATGCCTTGGCAGTACTCACAGTACGGCTTGCCCAGCTTGCTCATGCGCTGCCGCATACGCTCGTGCAGCTCCGCCCACTTGGGCTCTTCGCCCACCACCTCTTCGGTCTCTAACGACTCCGGCGGGCGCCAGTGCGGAAAGCGCTCTAGGAACTGGCGCATGGCGGGATCGCTGAATTTTTGGGCTACCAGCGCCGACGGCAGGAGCATTGTCTCCGCTTCCTGCTGGAAGTAGCGGACCATTGAATCGTCGCAGATGATGTCCGCATCGTAGAGCTGACCGGTGAATGGGTTTGCCCGGCTTGGTCCCATGGCGAACCCGGCGCCCGTCACGATCCACCGGAAGAAGCTGTATCGCATATCTTCCGGATCGAGGTCTTTCCACTCGTTGTCGTCCGTTTGCTGCCGCACTTCAATTGCGTTGACGAAACCGATCTTCTCGAATGCCTTGTTCCACTCGAGGATGCCGTCACGCACCGCCCGCCGGTAACGCACCGGGACCGTCTTCTCGATGTAGAACGTGATCGGCTGCCGCGGTTCGCACATTTCCAGGCTGGGGTCGCGCTTCACCAGGTGCCAGCGGTGGATATAGCGGTTGAAGATGTCCCGCTCATCAGTCGACTTGGACCAGTCCCGGTGGGCCGTCACGAAGTAGCCGACGCGGTCATCCGCAATACGCGGCTGGTAATCGCTCCTGGGCAGCTTCCAAAAGCTGTAGTGCACTAGCGTCTTGTCGTACGAGCCCGGCGGCGTGCGCGCCGCGATCGCCAACTCGACGCCGATTTCGACGTTCAGCTCAAAGCTCTTGCGCTTAGTCCATTTGCTCAGGCCGGGGTTGATCCGCGCCCCCCGCATGAAAATGCCCAATGGGTCATCCAAGTCAAAGGACGCCATCCAGCCGATATCGGCGAAGTTGCTTTTCAACAGTGGCCCCAGGTCGATCACCGGGTCGCCGGCCGGTGACTTGGTTACCAGCGGTACGGCTACGCGAATGCTGTCGGGATATGTCCGACGTACGGCATCGCTGACCTCCTTGGAACTGTCTGCGACATAGCGCGTTTGCGGCTCGACTAACAGGAGCTGCCGGTCCTGCAGCTCCCAACGCACCACGCGTTCATCCAGCGGAAAGCCGGTGAAGAAGCCGCCGCCCGAAATGCTCGTGGACAGCATGAACTGCTCGCCCAGGAAGCGCTCCGGGATTTGGCACAGCAGCTTCTCCGGGTCCTTGTCCTTGGTGTCCGGCGGGTAGTACCACAGCGTGAACAGGCCGGGCATGGATTTCATGCCCTTGGTCACGTCCTCGAACTTCGGCAGCCTGCGAGCTTCCGCGCCGCCCATTACGGCCTCGATTTCCTCCGACATGCTTGCCAGCATTTCGATGTTGATCCCCGTTTGCTCCGGCGGTGGCTCGGCAGACACCGGCAGCCAAACACAGCCCACAATCATGCATCCCAGGAGCAGTTGGCGTGTCATTTCTCTCTCCTTCAGTTTGACGCACGTACGATTGCGGCGAGCCCGCGCAGGCTCGGTCCCGTCAGGAAGAGGGAAGTTCCAGCCGGCAGGAGAGCGGTGCGACATCCCGCGGGCCGGGTGAAGCGCTTCAGATCCGGCGGCTGACACGGCAGTTCGCCGCCGCCGCTACGTTTCGACAGCGCAGCGCGCATGGGCTAAACCGCCAAGCGCACCGCACCAGTGATTACGAAGAGTGCCAAGCAGGGTCGCAGATAGCAAGCGAGGATTTGTGGGGCACTGTCAGAAAACGTCAAGTAATGCGAAAGCCCGGCAGTCGCGCGCGATCGAGTCCCGTTCGATCCAAGAAATCTGCGACCGCGCCTCTTGTGATTGCGGTCAAGCCAACCTGCGTCAGCCCACGCCTCGCGAGCTGCGCTAAGGGAAAACGATTACCGCCTCGGACAAGTTCTGATATATTTCAGCGCAGATGGCCAGCAGAAGAACCATCAACACCTGGTTGCCGCGACACAGGGTCGTCTTGGGGTTCGCGGCCATCGGCATCCTGATCCTGGCCATCGTCGCTTCCAACTTTGCCATCGGCTCGCGCCCGGCGGCCGTAATGCCTGCTGCAGGCAGCAATTCAGAAAACCCGGCCGCCCCGGAAGACATGTCATCGCCGGCCGACCGCCCGCCACGCGCGCTGTACGTGTTCTTCCTGATCGGCGACGGGATGGGCATTGCCCAGATCCAGGCCGCTCAAGCCTACCTGGCGCGCGCTCATCAGAGCACCGGGATTCCGGCACAGCCCTATCCGCCTACTGATCCCAAGGTTTGTCCGCTGGCCATGACCCGGCTTCCAGTGTGCGGACTGCAGACTACTTACGCCGCCGATCGCTTCATCACCGATTCCGCTTCGGCCGGCACGGCCTTGGCCTGCGGCATCAAGGCTCGCGACGGGGTCATTTCGAAGAAGCTGGATGGCTCGGACGCGGTGACAATCGCTGAATTGGCCAAGGACCAGGGCATGAAAGTCGGCATTATCACCAGCGCTTCAATTGACCACGCTACGCCGGCCGTGTTCTATGCCCATGAAGACAGCCGCAATAACCACTACAACATCGGCGTGCAGCTCGCCAACAGCGACTTCGACTTCTTCGGCGGCGGCGGCTTTCTGCGGCCGGCCGGCGCCGGCGGCGCCGAGCCGCACGTGCTGGACATCGCCCAAGCCAACGGCTTCACGGTCGCGCGCGGCGCGACTCAACTCGCCGCCGTTTCTCCCGGCACGCGCACTATCGCGATTGATCCGTTCCTGGATGACTCGCAGGCGCTGTACTACGACATCGACCGCGTGGATGACCCGGAGACGCTGACCCTCGCCGAATACACGGCCGAGGCCATTCGCCTTTTGGATAACCCGCACGGCTTCTTCATGATGATCGAAGGCGGCAAGATCGACTGGGCCTGCCACGCCAACGACGCCCGCACCGCCATTGACGAAACGCTCGCCTTTGACAAGGCCGTGGCCGAGGCGCTTGCATTCTACGAGCAGCACCCTGACGACACGCTGATTGTCGTTACCGGCGACCACGAAACCGGCGGTCTGTCGATCGGCTGGGCGGGCACACGCTACAACAGCTTCTGGAGCGTGCTCGAAAACCAGACCGTGTCATGGTTCGCTTTCGCTCCGATCTTTGATGCTTACAAGGCGGCTACGCCATGGGCGGGCGTCGATGACGACATGGATCAGGCGCTCAAGGACATCGTTTTGCGGTGCTTCGGCTTGAACTACGCTACCCTGACCGCGTTTGAGCAGCGAAAGCTCGAAGCGGCCTACGATCGCAGTCGCAACGGCGAGCCGCTTGTCAGCGCCGAAGAAGACTACCTGCTACACGGCAGCCGTGACGCCTTTACCGTCACCATTACGCACATTCTCAATCAGAAGGCGGGCCTGGGCTGGACCAGCTACTCCCACACGGGCGT
>JAAYXS010000649.1 GCA_012515775.1 Phycisphaerae bacterium | reverse complement strand
GCGCCCGCCTCGGGCGCGAAGCCGGGATCGCCGGCGTCGATACAGGGCGAACCGCTCGCCAGACGGTAATCGTTGTCGTGCCACGAGTGTGGGTCGCCGTCGGGCCCGTCGGCGTCCCGAAAAAGCGGATCGGCGTGGATATTACCCGTTCCGCTCCAGCCGCCCTGGACATCGCAGAAGGTGACCGTTGGCGCGCCCCCGTCCAAGAAAATCTCGCTGGGCGTGTCGCCCCAAAGAATGCAGTTGGTCAGGCTTGGGGCGGATTCCTGGTTGCAGGCAAGACCGCCCCCGGTTCCGGCCGTGTTGCCGGTGATGGTGCAGTTGTTCAACACCGCGTTAGATTGGTACTCGCAGTACAGACCGCCACCGGACTCCGAGGCCGAATTGTGAGCGATGATGCAATTGTTGAGGATCGGATCGGATTCATAGCAGCGCACGCCGCCGCCCCGCGCGGTTGCGGTGTTGCCGAATATGTAGCAATTCGTCAGCACCGGGCTGGAGTCCGGTAGGCAATCCAGGCCCCCGCCGAAACGGGCTTGGTTGCCGCTAAGCGTACAGTTGATCATGTAGGCCGTCGCGTAGTGGCAATATACGCCCCCGCCGCAGTTGCTGGACGTATTGCCGGCTATGAGGCAGTCGATCAGGGTGGGGGCGGAGTCGTAGCGGCTGTAAATACCGCCGGCGCTGTCGCCGCCGTCATTGTTGGAAATCGAGCAGTTCACCAGCAGCCCGTTGGAATGGTAGAAGTGCAGGCCGCCGCCGGCGTACGTAGTGGAATTGCCCGAAATGACGCAGTTGATGAGGGTTGGATCGGAATCGTAGCAGTCCACACCCGCGCCAAAATCACCGTTTGCATTGCCGCTGATAACGCAATCAACGAGCGTCACATTCGAATGCTCCGAACACCACACGCCGGCGCCATAAGCGCCGAGATTGTCCGCGACCGTGCAGTCCACCAGCGTGGCGTCTGAATAGGATTTGCACGCAACGCCGCCGCCGCAGTTGGCCAGGTTGTTGGAGATTATGCACCGCGTGAGCGTCGGACGGCTGCCTTCATCGCAGAAGAGTCCTCCGCCATTGTTGGCCGCATTGTTAGTAATCGTACAGTCCACCAGGGTAGGGCTGGCCCCGCCGTAGCAATAAATGGTGCCGGCGTCGCCCTCGGCGTGGCGGATCAAGAACCCGGCAACGATTGAATCCGCGCCTTCGCCGCTATGGAAATAGAACGCCCGTCCGGAGTGGTCACAGTCGATCACGCAGGCGCCCGGTTCGCCGCCGGCCGCGCGCAAGGTGATGGCTTTGCCGTTCAGATCGAGGTCGCGGTTGCCGGGGCCACTGTAAATTCCGTCGGCCACGAGCACCTCGTCGTGTTCCGCGGCCGCGTCGATTCCGGCCTGAATCGTGGCTTTCGGGCCGCAGCTCTGCCCGTCCCAGTACTCGCAACGTCCGTCCCAGGCGTCGCTGCCGAGGGTGCCGTTGACGTATATGGTGTCGGCCGGCGCAACGGCGGTCGTGAAAAGCAGGACTAAAGAAATAATCCTCAGCATGCCTTATGCCTCCTTCCCGTTAGTGGCGGACTTAGTTGACCGGCAGTGGCGCTCACCAGCGGCGAATACCAGAAGGCCAGTATAACGCCGGCGCCACTCCGGGCAAAACTGATTTGCCTGCGCGCCCGGACCGGTCAGTCCCACGCGGGTGCGACGTGTGCTCTCGACCGGCCGGTGGGGACCCTAGTGCGGCGCCCGCCGCGCTTCACCCCACATTAGCTTGCGTAGTCTAGCGCCGACTTGCTCGATGAGGTGTCCGCGATCGGCGTCTGTCAGCCGCCGGAATACGGGTTGCCCTTGTCGTGTCTCATCCGCCCACTCGCGGGCGAACTGGCCGGAGCGCACTTCGGCGAGAACCTCGCGCATGGCCTGGCGGGTGGCCGCGCCGATCACGCGCGGGCCGCGGGTCAGGTCGCCGAACCGCGCGGTGTTTGAAATCCGCTCGCGCATTCCGGTGATGCCGTGCTCGTAAATCAGGTCTGTGATTAGCTTGACCTCATGGCAGCACTCGAAGTAGGCCAGCTCGGGCGGATAACCGGCCTCAACCAACGTGTCGAAGCCGGCCTTTATCAGACCCACCAGACCGCCGCACAGAACGGCTTGTTCGCCGAAGAGGTCAGTCTCGGTTTCGTCGGCAAATGTGGTCTTGAGAATTGCGGCGCGGTGGCAGCCCAGTCCCGCCGCCCAGCCCAGGGCAGTCTGCTGGGCGCGGCCAGTCGCGTCCTGGTGAACGGCCACGAGCGCGGCGACACCGCGGCCGGCCTGGAATTCACGTCGGACCGCTCGGCCTTGTGCCTTCGGGGCGACGAGAACCACGTCGACGTTTGGCGGGGGCGAAATGTGCCGGTAATGGATGTTGTAACCATGAATAAAGCCCAATGTCTGGTTGGGGCGAAGGTGGGGTGCTATCTGTTGGCGATAGATTTCGGGAGCAAGCTCGTCGGGTATGCCGAAGATTAGCAAGTCAGCGGTTTGAACGGCTTTCTCTATAGTTATAGGACTGAAGCCGGCGGCCTCTGCGCTTTCGTGAGACGGCCCCGTTCGTTGTGCAACCAGAACGTTTATGCCTGAGTCGCGAAGATTCAGGGCATGCGCATGCCCCTGAGACCCGAAGCCGAGGACAGCCGCGGTGCATCCTGCAAGCAGATCGAGGCGGGCGTCGGCCGTCAGTGCGGGCATTTGATCAGTTTTTATCATGGGCGGATCCGAATTCTGAGTAGCTAACCAGTGAACCACCATCGTGTCTTCTAAGCTGTCCGAGCGTGTCTACGCCCGGCGGGCCTTGATTGTACGGAGATTGCGCAAGTTTTGGGCTTCCAGGCAAAGCGATTGACGATATGATGACG
>JAAYXS010000648.1 GCA_012515775.1 Phycisphaerae bacterium | reverse complement strand
CGCCGGCGCGCCGCGGTTTGGCCCGCCGCGTTTTTGTGCTACAATGTGAGTTTGCGCCTCAGCGGGTGCGACCGGTTGTACCCCGCCCGGCGGGGGCGGTGGACAAACGAACTAGTCGTAGTCACTGTTTTGAAGGGAGTCGCTGCCATGTTGGTACCCTATCGCCCCGAACCATACGTTAATTTCACCGAACCCGGCCCGCGCCAGCAGATGCTCGCCGCCCTCCAGCAAGTGCGCCAGCAGCTTGGCCGCACTTACCCGCTCCGCATCGGGGGCAAAAAGATCGAAACCGAAAAGAAAATCGCCTCCGTCATGCCGGCCCGCCACGAAACCGTCGTCGGCCACGTTTCAAAAGCCGGCCGTGAGCAGGCCGCCCAGGCCATGGAGGCCGCGCTCAAAACTTTCCCCACCTGGAGCCGCGTCGACCCCGAAACGCGGGCGCGCATCCTGTTCAAAGCCGCGGCCATCATGCGCCGCCGCGTCTACGAAGTGGCCGCCTGGATGTGCTTTGAAGTGTCCAAGAGCTGGATCGAAGCCTACGCCGACGCCTGCGAGGCCATCGACTTCCTTGAGTTCTACGGGCGCGAGATGGTCCGGCTGGGTGGTCCGCAGCCGGTGACGCCGTATCCGGGCGAAGACAACGAGTTGCTCTACATGCCACTGGGGGTGGGCGTGGTGATTCCGCCGTGGAACTTCCCGTTGGCGATCTGCACCGGCATGACGTCGGCCGCGATCGTGACGGGCAACACGGTGGTGCTCAAGCCGGCCAGCACTTCGCCGGTCATCGCGGCCAAGATGGTTGAGATATTCGAAGAGGCCGGGCTGCCGCCGGGCGTGCTCAATTTCTGCCCCGGCTCGGGCGGCGAAATCGGCGACTACCTGGTCGAGCATCCCAAGACGCGCTTCGTCTCGTTCACCGGCTCCATGGAAGTCGGGCTCAACATCTTCCAGAAGTGCGGCATGGTCGGCAAAGACCAGATCTGGCTGAAGCGCTCCGTGCTGGAGATGGGCGGCAAGGATTGCATCCTGGTCGATGAAACCGCCGACGTGGAAGCCGCGGCCGAGGGCATCGTGGCCTCCGCCTTCGGTTTCCAGGGGCAGAAGTGCTCGGCCTGCTCGCGGGCCATCCTGCACCAGGACGTCTACGACGCGGTGCTCGAGCGCGTGGTCGAGCGGGCCAAGAAGCTCACCATCGGCGATACGACCAGCGAAGAGAACCTCTACATGGGGGCGGTGATCGACGACGCCTCTTTCAAGAAGATCAACGATTACATCGCGATCGGCAAGAAGGAAGGGCGGCAGGTGCTGGGCGGGACCAGTGTGCCGGCCGGCGGCTACTTCGTTCCGCCGACGATCATCGCCGACGTCGACCGCAACGCCCGCATCGCCCAGGAGGAAATCTTCGGGCCGGTGCTGGCGGTCATCAAAGCCAAGGACTTCGATGATGGCCTGGCGATCGTGAATGGCACGCGTTTCGGCCTGACCGGCGCCCTGTACTCCAACGACCGCTTCCGCCTGGAGCGCGCCCGCCACGAATTCCACGTGGGCAACCTGTACTTCAATCGCAAGTGCACCGGCGCGCTGGTCGACGTGCAGCCCTTCGGCGGCTTCAACATGAGCGGCACCGACAGCAAGGCCGGCGGGCGCGATTACCTGCTGCTATTCATGCAGGG
>JAAYXS010000647.1 GCA_012515775.1 Phycisphaerae bacterium | reverse complement strand
CCCCCGGGAGCATCGGGCGCACATACGGAGCCAGGGCGTGGAGGTTTGCCGCGTCCTGCTCGTCAAACCCGATGTAGTGTTCCAACTCCTTGAGCGAGAAGCTCGGCATAGACCTTACATTATATTCCATATTGACCGCTCGCGTAGCCCTCGGCTTGCTGCTGTTCGCCGCTCGCGCAGCCCTCGGTTTAGTGTGCTCCCGCGCCGCATCGCGTCTTAGAGGACCGACGAGCGCGTTGGTCACCGCTCGGCGCTTCGAGGCCGCGATGCCGCACTGAAGCTGCGCTTCATGCAGCGGCGCACACAGGCGCGTTCGCACGTTCGGGTGATTCACAGGTTCAGGCGCGACACGTTCAGGCGCGTTCGCACGGCGAGGGGCCGCTCAGCGGCCGGTTGCTTGGGACACGCCGGCTTGGCCTATAATGCCGTCGGTTCGCCAAACGCCCGGCTGGCGCACTGTACCGGATGTGCAGATAGCGGCCAGGCCGCGGGCTTCGGAGCCCCCGACAAGGCTTTGCGCGGAGATGGCAGATGAAGCACTCGCTCGTCGTAACCGGTTTGCTGACTTTGGTGCTTTTGGGCGGCTGCCCGGATAACGTGCGTCCCGACCCGGCCGTGAAGGCCGTGATTACGGTCAGCCCCGACCCCTCCTCAATCAAGCCGGGCGACACGCTCGTGTTCGATGCCAGCCAGTCAACCTCCAAGAACGGCGGCGCCCTGACTTATGCCTGGAACTTCGCGGGCAAGGGGACTGCTACCACCGCCACCGCGACGCACATATTTGACCGCCCGGGCCTGTATACTGTGACCTTGACGGTCGCCGACGAAACCGGCGCCACGGGCGCCTCCACCCTGGACATTTGCGTGAACGGCGCCGCGCCCACGGCCGTCATCGCGGCCGACGTCACGTCGGGACCGGCCGCATTGGTGGTCCAGTTTGATGGCTCCGGCAGCAGCGCGCCGGACGACGAAATTCGCGATTACATCTGGAGCTTCGGCGACGGCGGTTCGGCCACCGTCGCGAAGCCGCTGCACGTATTCACGGACCCCGGCACGTACACGGTGCGGCTGACGGTGCGCACGTTCGGCTGCGTCGAGGGCGAGGCGACGGCTACGATCACGGTTGAAGCCTCGTTGACCCACTCGTTGCAATTCGGCGGATCTGAAGTCGCGCTGCTGTCGCTGGGCAGCTCACAGACTCTTACCGATTTCACGTTCGAAGCCTGGGTCAAGCCCGCCGACGCGGGTGGAACGGTCGTAAACACGCTCGACAACCGGCTGGTGCTCGAGATGCTTCCAAACGCCAACAAGCTGCGCTACACCGTGGGAGAGGCCAGCTTTGAGGCGACCGCGGTTGGGCTGGCGAATTCCTGGTACCACGTCGCGCTTGGCAGGCAGGCCAGCGGCCGCACGGTGCTTTATCTTGACGGCAAGCAGATAAGCAGCACGCCCTCGGCGGGGCAATTAGTCGCCGAGCAACTGACACTGGGGGGGTTGGGGGCGTTTTCCGGGAAGATCGCTGAAGTGCGCTTGTGGACTGAGTTGCGGTCGCAGTTGCAGATCACACTGAACATG
>JAAYXS010000646.1 GCA_012515775.1 Phycisphaerae bacterium | reverse complement strand
CCGCGGCGCGGCCCACGAGCCAGCGCAGCCTAAAGCCAATGCCCCTCCAACAACTCACGCGCGATGACAATACGCTGAATCTGGCTGCTGCCCTCGCCGATCTCGCACAGCTTCGCGTCGCGCATGTAACGCTCCACCGGCATATCCTTGGTATACCCGTACCCACCCTGAATCTGGATCGCATTCAGCCCCGCCCGCGTTGCAATCTCGCTCGCGAACATCTTCGCCGCCGCCGCCTTCATCTTCGCGTTCTCGCCGCGATCCAGGGCGCTGGCCGCGTCCCAGATTAGCAGCCTGGCCGCTTCAACTTCCGTCGCCATGTCCGCCAGCATGAATTGAATGGCCTGGAAATTCGCGATCGGCTGCCCGAACGCCACCCGCTCCTTCGCGTACGCGATCGATTCCTCCACGCAGCCGCGCGCCAGCCCAAGCGACAGCGCGCCGATTCCGACGCGGCCGCGCTCCAAGACGCGCAACGCGTCCACGTATCCCATGCCGTATTCGCCCAGCAGCCGGTCCGGGCCAACGTACACGTTCTCAAAATCGAGCGTCACGGTGTCGCTGGAGCGCATGCCGAGCTTGTCTTCCTTCTTGCCGATCTCGAAGCCTTCGTCCCCGCGCTCCACGATGAAGGCCGAGATGCCCTTTTTGCCGGAACCGTGATCGGTACGCGCCAGGATGACGAAGACCTGGGCCCGCAGGCCGTTCGTGATGAACTGCTTGTGCCCCGTCAGCCGCCACCCGTCGCCGTCGCGTTCCGCCCGCGATTGCAGGGCCGCGGCGTCCGAACCGCTGCTCGGCTCCGTGAGCCCCCACGCGCCCAGCCATTCTCCGCTCGCTAACTTAGGCAGGTATTTGCGTTTCTGAGCCTCGCTCGCCACCAGATTGATCTGTGACAGGCACAACCCGTTGTGGGCCGCGACCATCAAGGCCACGCCGCCGTCCTGCCGCGCAATTTCCTCTATGATCACGGCATTCGCCAAGTAGCCGTGCTCGGGGTGCTTCGAGCCGCCATACTCCTCCGGCGTGAGCGTACCCAGCAGCCCCATGGCTCCGAGGTTATGGATCAGGCCGTCCGGGATGTTCTGATCGCGGTCCCAATCCCGTGCGTGCGGCCGAATTTCCTCCGCCGCAAACTTGCGCACAACCTCTCGCAAAGTGACGATGTCTTCGGGAAGCTCGAAGTCCATTGGCGTCTCCGGCTGCCAGGCTTCGCGTGAACTGATCCAGGCGCGCTGGTCCGACGCCGATAGTGCTACCGTCGGACCTTTGCCCACAATCGGAGCCACGATTATAGCGTGAGCCCGCACGGCGCGGAAGCGTGGGCGACCCACTTTGGACGCGCGTTTGGCGGATTTTTTCGGAGGGTTCGGGTCGGATGGAGACACAAATCTGGAACCCAAGTGGCGGGCAGGGCTCCACCGCGGTATAGTAGCCAGTCTTAACTAGAACCCGGAGCTGGCTACCAAATGCAGCTAACTAAAACTCTGACGCCCGAGCGCATTCGCGTTCCCATGGAAGCAACCGAGAAGTTTGCCGCCATAGCCGAGCTCGTCGCCGTGCTCGATAGCACCGGCGGCTTGACGGACCGCCATGCCGCACTTGAGGCAGTCCGCAAGCGCGAGGCCGAACGGACGACCGGAATCGGTTACGGCCTCGCAATACCGCACGCCAAAAGCGACGGCTGTAACTCACTTGTAGTGGCCGCCGGCAAACCCGCTAAGCCCATCGACTTCCAAAGCGTCGATGGCCGGCCCGTGTCCTTCATTGTCCTCCTGGTCAGCCCGCCTGACCAAACCGGCCCACATATTCAGGCGCTGGCACAAATCAGCCGCCTGATGGAGATGGAAGATTTCCGGGCCGCGGTCGACCGGGCGAAGTCGGCGCAGGAGTTGTACGAAGCGATCGCTTTTTACGAAGCAACCAGCGAGCCCGCCAAACGCTGACTCAAAGTTGGTTACACAACCTTAACGCTGCCCTGAAATCGCTCCCGCCCCGGCCGCAACCGGTTCGAGATTCAGCATCTCGGCCATAATCTCGCAAACACGCTCACTCGCCCGGCTCTCCTCGAGCGGCCGCACCAGCCGGTCGATCTGCTCGAGCATCAGCCCGCGCCAGGCCTCGTCCGCGATGAGCCGCGCCGCCACGTCCGCCACTGGGCCGATATCCCGGATGAACGGCATGAATTCCGGTACAACCCGCGCCCCTGCCAGAATGTTTACCAGTGAAAGATGCGGTAACTTCAGCAGAAACCACCCCACCAGCCGGTGCATCCACGCCAGCCAACGTCCCGCGTCGTACATCACGATCATCGGCTTGCGATGAAACGCGACCTCCAATACGGCCGTTCCTGAGGCCACCAGCACCAGGTCAGCCGCGGCCAGGACAGTCGCGTTGTCCCCCTCGACGATGCTGGCCGGTAGTCCGGCTGCGGCGAGGTGTTCCTCGATAAGGGGCCGCCGATCCGGCGCGACGCACGAAATTACCGCCTTTACCGCCAACCCGCGTTCGTGCAGCCGGCGCACCACCTGAAGCTGCCGCGGCAGAAGCGTCTCGATCACGTGCCGCCGTGAGCCTGGCAGCAGCGCCAAGACCGGCCCGCTTGCCGCAGCGAGGCCTGGGCGAGGCGGCTCGCCGCGGCCACCGGCGCCCCTCAACTCCATCACGCGGGCCTCGTCCGGGCGGGCGCTGGCGAGCGTCTCAAACAGCGGGTGGCCGACAAACTCGGCGTTCACGCCGGCCTTCCGGAAGTACTCCTCCTCAAACGGCAGAATGCACGCCAGCCGGTCAACGTCGCGGGCGATCCGCCGGTTGCGATATTCCCGCGCGGCCCAGGTCTGCGGCGCGATGTAGTACAGCACCGGCAGTCCTAACCGCCGTACCCGCCGCGCGAACCGCAAGTGCAATTCGGGCGAGTCGAGCAACAGGACGAGGTCGGGCGGCCGCTCGCGCCAGGATTGCTGAACGATGCGCGTGGCCCGCCGCGCGTGTCCGATAACCGAAAGCACCCCACTCAACATCGCGGCGTGCGCAGTGAAGTCGTACAACGTTTCCGCCCCGAGCGCACGCATCCGCGGCCCAGTCAGCCCATAGAACTCGCACTCCGGCAGCATTTCTCGCGCGCACCGCATCAGGGCAGCCGCATGCACGTCGGCCGAGTCCTCGCAGACGGAAATAAAAACCCGCCGCCTTTTCGCCATGGTCTACCCTGCCGTGGTTAACCCAACCTGCCGCGGTTAACCCAACTCTGGTGCGGTTAACCCAACGTGGTTAACCCAATCGCCCTGCCGCGGTTAGCCCACTTTTCGCAGATAACGCTTACGACCCTCGCTCGCGGCCGCGCCGGGGCCGATTGTACCCGCAGGTCTGCACTACAAAAGCCTCAGGACGCGGATACGGGTTCTTACATCCATCACCCCACGATAGCAGCCCTCGGGTTTGACACGTCAGGAACGCAAATCTATTATCGCGGCCGCTTTGGCGCAACAGCGCGGTAACGGTAAACCCCGTGTCGGGGAGACAAAGATGCCTCGTGGTGCGAGCCGGCGGGGGCCGTCATTGGCGAAGGAAATCAGCGGCCTGCTGATGTTGGCGTTTCTCCTGGGCTGCCAGGGCCAGGGCGAATTTCGTGATTTGGAACCCTCGATTGCGACATATCGCGATCGAATGCTGGTTGAGCACACGGCCCAGCCGCCCGATGTGCCGCCGCCGACGCTGGAGCCGGAGCCGTCTGAACCGGTCGCGCAGCCGGTGCCCTGGCAGGCGGACCTGCCGCCGCGGGCCGCGCTGGTCACGCGCCCGGAGGAACTGCCGCAGCCCAGACCCATCGACGTATTGATCGAAATCCCCGATCCGGAGACGGCGCCGCAGTCCTTCCGGGACCGCTTGGAGGCGCTCAAATCGGTGCCGAAACCGGATGAGCGGGTGATCGCCAATTACGAGCAGGTGCTGCCGCGCGCGATTGAGAACCTGAAGCAAATCGGGGCCGGACGCACGCGTAAGGTGTACCTAAGTCTGGCCGAAGCCGTACAACGAGCGCTGGAGCATAACTACAGCATCCGCTTCGAGTCGTACACCCCGGCCATCAGCCGAACGCAGCTAATCCAGGCGGAGGCCGCCTTCGATGCGGAGTTCTTCCTGGACGTGAACGTCGACAAGCGCGACTTGCAGACCACCGATCCACGCCGTCCGGCGGTGTCGCAGGTGACCACTTACGGAGGCGGTTTCCGGCAGCTTCTGCCGACCGGCATGGTCGTTACGACCACGCTGAACCAGCAGCGCGCCTGGGAGCGGGTGGATCCCGGCGACCAGTTGGTCAAGATTATGAACCCCCAATACCAGTCCGTATTCGCCGTGAACTTCAGGCAGCCCTTGTTGCGGGGCTTCGGGCTGGACGTGAACCGGGCCCAAATCAACATCGCCCGCGCGCAGCTCAACATCGCCTACGAGCAGTTCGTCTTGCAGGTGCGCCAGACGCTCCTGGAGACTGAAACGGCGTACTGGCGGCTGGTGCAGGCGCGGCGCAGCGCCGCGATCGTGGCGGAAACGGCCGCCCAGTACTGGGCGACGTACCAGGCGCTCTGGCGGCGCCGCGAGCACGACGTGACGGTGGTGGAACTCAGCAGCGCCGAAAGCCGCTGGCGCACCCGTGAAGTGCAGTACATGGAGGTGATTCGCGACGTAAAGAACGCCGAGGATCAACTGAAAGTCCTATTGAACGACCCGGACCTGCTGCTCTCGCAAGACATCGAGATCGTTCCGACCGAGGAGCCGTTCATGGCCCAGATGGCGCACGATCAGCTCGAGGCCGTGCGCACGGCCCTGGAGGAGCGCAGTGAGATTCGCGCCGCGCGGCAACAGATCGAGCAGGCGCGCATCAATACGTCCGTCGCCAAGAACGGCACGCTGCCGCGACTGGATGTGACCTTCGACTACGAAGTGCAAGGCCTGGGCAACAACGCCGATACTTCATTCGATCACCTTACGACCAACCGCTATATCTCGTACGTGGTGGGCGTGCAATTCGCGGTGCCCATCGGGAACCGCGGGCCGCGCGCGGCGTGGCGCCAGGCTGAATTGCAGGAAGCCCAGAGCATCGTGGG
>JAAYXS010000645.1 GCA_012515775.1 Phycisphaerae bacterium | reverse complement strand
TTCGCACGGTCACGGCCATGAGCACGGTGAACACGACGAGGGGGGCGCCGTCGTTCTGAGCGAGAAGGCCACCCGCGAGGCGGGCATCAAAATCGTTGAAGCCGGCCCGGGCGAACTCGAAGAGACACTCACCCTGCCGGGCGAAATCGGGCTCAACGCCGATAAGGTCGCGCACATCGTGCCGCGCGTCAGCGGAATCGTCCGCCGCGTTGAGAAGAGCCTCGGCGACGAAGTGCAGGCCGGCGAAGTGATGGCCGTGCTCGAAAGCCGCGAGTTGGCGGAAGCCAAGGCGGATTATCTCGCCGCCCGCCAGCGCCTGGCGCTGGCCGAAGCCAATCTCAAGAGCGCGCAGGAATTACACCAGAAGAAGATCATGCCCGATCTGGAATTCCTGACGATCGAAAAGGACAAGGCGGAGGCCGCCATCGCACTTCAAGCGGCGGGCAACAAGCTGCATGCGCTCGGGCTGGCGGAGGACCAGGTTCCGCAGTCGTCCGATCCGACCTCCAGCCTGGCCTTGTACGAGCTGCGCGCCCCGTTCGCCGGCACGGTAGTTCAGAAACACTGTGCCTTGGGCGAAGTGCTGACCAGCGAAACCGACGCCTTTGTGCTGGCCGACCTTTCCACGGTCTGGGCCACAATTTCCGTCTATGCCCAACACATCGGCCGCGTGCGCCTGTCCCAGACCGTTCACATCCGCGCCGACGGCGCGGAGACGACAGCCTCGGGCCAGATTTGCTACATTGCTCCAGTTGCCGACGAGGCTACGCGTACCGTCTATGCCCGGGTCGACTTGCCCAATACCGACCGCCAGTGGCGGCCCGGCACTTTCATAACGGCTTCGATCGTACTTGACCGTAAATCCGTGCCGGTGCTCGTACCCATCGAAGCAGTGCAGCGTGTCAAGGGCCAATCCGTGGTCTTCGTCAGCGACGAGCACGGCTTCGAGCCGCGCCCCGTCGCGGTCGGTCGCACGAGCAGCACACATGCGGAAATCGTGAGCGGCCTGGCCGCGGGCGAGCCTTACGTAGCGCAGGGGGCGATGATTCTTAAGGCGGAAGTGGGCAAGCGCGGCGCAGTCCACGAACACTGATGCCGCATAAACCGTCAACTGTGAACACTTGACCGGATATTTGGAATGATCGCAAAAATCCTCCAATTCGCGGTGCAGCAGCGTTTGCTGATGGTCCTCCTGGCCATCGGTTTGGCCGCGCTGGGCATTTGGAACTTCAGCCGCCTGCCGATCGACGCCGTCCCGGACGTCACCAACATGCAGGTGCAAATCAACACCGCGGTCACCGGCCTGGCTCCGGTGGAGATCGAGAAACAGATAACCGCCCCCATTGAATGGGCCATGCAGGGCATTCCCGGCGTGGAGCAGATTCGCTCAGTGTCTTTTTATGGCGTCTCGCAGGTGACAGTGATCTTCCACGACAATGTGGACATCTACCGCGCCCGCCAGCTCGTCAGCGAACGACTGGCCGAAGCCAAGGAGAGTCTGCCGGAGAATGTAGGTACGCCGTTCCTCGGCCCGATCTGGACCGGCCTGGGCGAAATCTACTTCTGGAGCGTTGACGCCGTCGGCCCTAAGCCGGACGGCACGCCTTACACGGACATGGACCTGCGCACCATTCAGGACTGGATCATCAAACCGCAACTGCGCTCCGTGCCCGGCCTTACGGAGATCAACAGCATCGGCGGTTATGAGAAGCAGTATCACGTCACCCCCGACCCGATGAAGCTCATCGCCTATCACCTCACATTTCGCGACGTGCTGGAAGCCCTGGCCGCCAACAACGCCAATGTCGGCGGCGGATATATCGAACATGCGGGCGAGCAATATACCATCCGCGCGACCGGCCGCATCCAGAGCATCGAGGATATCTCCAACGTCAAGCTCGGCACGCACGACGGCGTGCCCATATACGTCAAGGACGTCGCCCAGGTCGCACTGGGCAAAGAACTGCGCACCGGCACCGGAACGGCGAACGGCCGCGAAGCAGT
>JAAYXS010000094.1 GCA_012515775.1 Phycisphaerae bacterium | reverse complement strand
TCAACAGTTAAATGAGTCCGGCGCCCGTACTCGAACAGACTGCGAACCGCCTGAAAGGGCAACCGGTAACGTTGCGCCTCGTCTACCTCCTGATCGCCATCATTATTGTGGTCGGGGCCGTCACCGGTGTACGGCGGGCGCTGCGCGACCGGCCGGACTGGCAGCCGCTGCATACGGACGTATGTTACGTCTGGGAGCACGGGCACACGGCGCCCGGTACCACCATGTTCGGCTATTTGCCGACGACCACATTCGCACTGTTTCCATTTATGGCGTGGCTGCCCGTGGCCATTGGGGGACCGTTGTATGTACTCACGAATGTAATTGCGGCCGCGGCGAGCGTCTGGATCGTGTGGCGCTACTGGCCGCGGCCGCCGGGCACGCACATTGTCTGGCCGGTGCTGTTGGCGAGTGTGAACTTCGCGCACGCCATTCAGGCAAATCAACTGACAATGTGGACATTAGTCTTGGGCGTGGCCGGGCTGACGCTGGTGGAGCGGCGGCGCGGTCTAACAGGAGGCGTCATGCTCGGGTTGGCGGCCGCGTTGAAGACGATGCCGGCGCTTCTGCTCGGCTACTGTCTGCTGCGTCGCCGCTGGCGCGCGGCGGCGGGCATGGTATTGGGGGTAATGCTTTTTGACTTCGTGCCCAGCATCGCGTACTTCGGATGGCGCGGGGCGTGGGACGAACATCGCGCGTGGGTGGAGCGCGCCGGCTGGCATTCAAATCAGCGGCAAATCGCGGAGCCGCTGCTGCGGGCCTATCAGCATAAGAGCAACTTCTCGTACTCATCCGTTTTGGCGCGCTGGCTGCGCGAGCCGCCGGCCGGGTCGCGGCAAATCAAGATCCGCGGCTGCCCGCCGGCTGAGGAGGTGGCGCAGATCCGGGCCGGGCTCAGTCCGGGCGAAATTCTCACGCTGGACCCGATGCCGCCGCGCGAAGGTGGGTGGAAGGTGGAGAACTTAGACCTGGGCTGGATGCCGCGGTTTTC
The DNA here is from genome assembly GCA_012515775.1 of Phycisphaerae bacterium. GTDB lineage: Bacteria > Planctomycetota > Phycisphaerae > UBA1845 > Fen-1342 > JAAYXS01. The sequence goes on along the minus strand of JAAYXS010000094.1, from coordinate 889 downwards.
GCTTGTGAATTGGCCGGCCAATACCGTACTGGCCATTTGGGCCATAACGATTGCGGCGGGTCTTGGGGCAATGTGCTGGATTACCTGGAGAAGTCGAACAGCCGGCCCACACTGGACGGCGCTGGCGGCACTGTGGATGCTGGCGATGTTCTGGCCTTCGCCGATGGCGCGGCATTACTACCTGGCGTGGGCATTTCCCGCCCTGGTGGTGGTGTGCGGCCTGCTGGAGTCGGAGCTGCACGCCGGGCGCGCCGTGCGCAGGCCGGGTCCGACTCTGGCTATCGCGGCGCTGACGGCGTGGGTGTTTGGCGTGGCGTGTCTAGGTTGGCCGCTGGTGCGCTGGTACGGTTTTCACCTGGGCGTTCTCGGCATTTTGACTGCATCTACCGTCTGGGCATTGCGGGCGCAGCAAAGCCGGCCAGGTGAAATGCAACTGCGAGAATAGTGCGCTCGGGCGACAGCCGCAAATCTTGCTGATTATTCCAGGAAGTGCGGTTCTGACATATCCCTGTCAGCTTTTCGCTCGTCAGTTGCCAGAGCCGCGCTCCCGGGCGGCCGCTTGGGTATTCGTACGCCGCCGCACGCTGCCCGCGCGGACTTTGGCCCGCTTGTCACGCGACAGGCCAGTTTTGGTCTCAGTCTTTTGAGCCGTCGCTCTCTGCGGTGCAGCTTTCGCGGCCGACGCTTTCCGGCCGGGCTTGCCCACGGCAGCTTCTTGTGGTTCGGGTACGCGGTCGCTGGATGAGCCGATCTCGCCCGCGGTTGGCGCTGAGGGCCACTTCCGCTCAGGCAGTACTTGTGTGAGCACGTCCTCGATCGTCCGTGAGAAGGCAAAGATCAGTTCGTCGCGCACCTCTTTCGGAACTTCCTGCAAGTCCGGCTCGTTGCG
>JAAYXS010000644.1 GCA_012515775.1 Phycisphaerae bacterium | reverse complement strand
TCGGTTTCGCCGCTGCGGTGACTGATCACGGCGGCGAAGCCGTTGCGCATGGCCAGGTTAACGGCGGCGAAGGTTTCGGTCAGGGTCCCGATCTGGTTGATTTTGATCAGGATGGCGTTGGCGCTGCGCTCACGGATGCCACGCTCGAGATAGTGGACGTTGGTTACGAAGAGGTCGTCGCCCACGAGCTGCACCTTGTCGCCCAGCGTGCGGGTGAGCTTGGCCCAGCCGTCCCAATCCTTCTCGGCCAGACCGTCTTCCAGACTGCGGATGGGGTATTTCTGGCACCAGCATTTCCAGAGGTCGATCATCTCGTCACTGGTGGCGAGGCGGTCGGGCTGCGATTTGAAGAAGCGGTACTTTCCGGTGGCCTCGTCCCACATCTCCGAGGCGGCTGGGTCGAGCGCGATGAATACGTCTTTGCCCAGCTTGTAACCGGCGCCCTCGACGGCCAGCGCGATGACCTCCAACGCCTCTTCATTGCTCTTGAGGCTCGGGGCAAAGCCGCCTTCATCTCCGACGGCCGTGTTGTAGCCGCGCTGTTTGAGCACGGCCTTGAGAGAATGGAATATTTCGGCCCCCATGCGCAGGGCCTCACGGAAGGTGGGCGCTCCCCAGGGCTGGATCATGAATTCCTGGAAATCGACGTTGTTGTCCGCGTGCTTTCCGCCGTTGAGGATGTTCATCATGGGTACGGGCAACACGTGGGCGCTGGCGCCGCCGAGATAGCGATAGAGCGGCAGGCCGGCGGCGGCCGCGGCGGCCTTGGCGACGGCGACCGAGACGGCCAGGATGGCGTTGGCCCCGAGTTTGCCTTTATTGGGCGTGCCGTCGAGCTCGATCATGCGGGCGTCGATCAGTTCCTGGTCGAAAGGATCCATTCCGATCAGCGCCTGGGCGATCGAGCGATTGACATTCTCGACGGCCTTCAGGACGCCGCGGCCGAGGTAACGGTTTTTGTCGCCGTCGCGCAGTTCGACCGCCTCGTTCTCGCCGGTGGAGGCCCCGCTGGGAACGGCGGCGGTAGCGAAGGTGCCGTCGGAAAGTATTACGTCGGCGGCGACGGTGGGATTTCCGCGTGAGTCCAAAACTTCACGCGCGGCCACATGCTCAATGCGCATTTCATCAAATAGCATGCTAATCCTCGTGCTTGTCGGAGGAAGTGGGTTGGGTTGTCACCTTAAATAGGAACGCCGGGGCGGGAGGCGCAGGTTCACGACGGCGGATATTGACCAGGCTCAGCACGAAGCGATCCCGGTCGCGGTACGCGATGGCGTCCAGCGCGTCGTCGATCCGTACTTCGCGCAAATCGCTGAACCGGTCGTTGACATAGAGTTCTGAGTCCTTCGTGACGACGCACACCAGATTACGGTCCGCCGGGCGTTCGGCGCGGATGAGCAACTCGCCGGTTTCGCAATCGATCGCCCGCACCACGCCGCTGAGCGCCTGATAGGGCGGCGAGGGTTCCTGGCGCGAACAGCCGGCCAGGGTGACGGAGGCGCAGCCGACCAGCAGGGCCAGCGAGCGGAATCTGACGAATGCGTTTTTCGTTTTTCTCGTCTCCGCGTAACGTCCCATTCAGCGGACCTAATCAGGCGAGTACCTCGGCGACAATATTTGCGTAACATTGTATCGTGCGGGCCGCCCGGCAAAAGGAAGTCCGCCCGCGTTCGTTTTAGAAACGTGGATTCATGCTCGACACGGGCCGGCTCAGCCAACCCGCAGGAGAGCTTCGGGATTTGGGAGGGACGCGCGCTGAGCGGGCAAAAGGTGGAGCGCGCTTAACGGAGATTACAGACGTTACAGATTACGCGCTGGTCACGAGCGGAGATTTGGCTAAACTGTTGCACCTTGAGGCAGAAGAGAACTTGCCTGTAGGCCCCCGGCCGGCGAGCGTCGAGCCCGGCTGCATCCAACGACCGAGCTTCTAGTGCAACACCTGATGCAACTGGCTTCCGTGCTATCGTTGGCCGC
>JAAYXS010000643.1 GCA_012515775.1 Phycisphaerae bacterium | reverse complement strand
TCCTGCTGAAGGATTCCGGCCTGCGGCAGCGCTCGCCGGAACACTATTGGGAAGCGCGGTACAACTGGCTGGCGTTGCTGCTGCGACAGGGCAAAGCGGCCGAGGTGGAACGGGCCATCGACCAGGAGCAGGTCTGGTACCCGGCGCTGGGCGGTGCGAATTGGCGGGAGAAGCTGCTCAGGCTGCGGGATGAGGCTCGTTCGCTGTCGTTGAAGGGGGAGTGAGGCGCCCTGCCGGGCGCTGAAGCTGCCCTTCCTGGAACGGCTGGAGCGGCTCTTGGTGCTGGCCGTCCGGTCGGCTCAGGTTATAATGCCATTCGGTTGGCGATGCTGCCGCCGGCCGTGACGATGCGGTCGCCGGCTGTGGCCTATGCGGGCGTAGCTCAATTGGTAGAGCATCAGCCTTCCAAGCTGAATGTTGCCGGTTCGAACCCGGTCGCCCGCTTTAAACGCAAACCTGACCAAGCTGCATAGTTAGTAGCGACTCGTCGGCACGACGGGGTCACAGAGCGGAGCCGGGGTGTGTCGCCCCCGGACTGCTAGCATTGCTTGAAGCTGCGCTTTCAAGCAACGGCACACACACGACGTGCCCTCACATGTGACGCTTTGCGCTGCTCAACGACTCATTTCGCCGCTCGTCGAGTGCGCGCGCCACTTAACGGGCTACTGCGCTGCTTCCTTCAGTATTGTCTCCAGCACCGGCTGGTCGCCTAGTTCCCAGCGCGGGATGTGGCGGCCGTTGACGAAGATGGTCGGGATCGAGTGCAGGCCCGGCGGTGTGCCGTAGCGCAGCACCGGCAGCTTTTTGGCGGCATCGATGTCGTCCTGGATGTTCTCCTGCACCTCTGATTGCTCCATGGCCGCCAGCAGCATGGCCGCGCCGAAGCCCAACTCGGCAGCCGCGGCCGAGAGGCTTTCTTCCGTCAAGTCCTGGCGATGCTCGAACAGCCAGGTGTGCATTTTCCAGTAGCCCTCATTGCCGCCCAGGCTTCCGGCGGCCTCGGCGGCCTTGGCGGCCAGGCAGGCGTTCGGGAAGCGGCGGTCCTTGAGGTTCGGGTTGCAGTCGGAGTTGAATGGATAGTGCCGGTACGTGTAGCGCACGTTGTTGTGTTGGGCGACGAACTGGCGAATGACTGTATCGGCGCGCGAGGTGTAGTGTTCCTGGTAGTCGCCCCACAAGACGATCTCTACCGGCGCGTCTGGCGTGCCCAGTGTCCAGGCCTGTTTATCGGAAGGCAAATTGATCTGTTTACCGTCGCGCCAGTCGGCAACGTACTTCTCAAACGCCATCGGCGGCTGATCGTAGGCGGCGGAGCGCGGCGGCGGGTTGGTGGCGGCCACCTGCTCAACCGTGCGGATCAGGGCGTTGGGCGCCATCCAGCCCTTCAATTCCACGCCGTTGATGAAGATCATCGGCGTGAAATACAGGCCGAGCTGCTTGCCCTCGAGCGCGTCGGCCTTGATCACCTCCAGAATCTGGGGACTTCCCATCGTGTCCCCAAAACCGGCCGGATCGTAGCCGAACTCGCGAATGGCCGTCTCAAGTTCCTCGAGGTTCTGGAATTCGCCGCGGCGCTCGAACAGCCAGACGTGCATTTTCCAGAAGCCTTCGGGTCCCCAGAGCTTGCCGGCCGCTTCGGCGGCGCGGGCGGCCCAGCAGGCGTTGGGGTGCAGGGTTTTGGCGGCGCCGGGATTGCAGTCGGCATTGAATGGGAAGTGCTTGATTGAAATCGAGATATCGTCGCGCGTTTCGTAGAGTTTGACGAGTTGTCTTTCAATGTTGTAGCAGTCCCGGCACTGATAGTCAGTG
>JAAYXS010000642.1 GCA_012515775.1 Phycisphaerae bacterium | reverse complement strand
TCACGCGGCGATCTACGACTGGACGCGCTGGGCCGTCCTCCACCGTCGAAAACTGGCCATCCAGCGCCTCGAACTGCGGCCCGACAGCCACGTGCTGGAAATCGGCTGCGGCACCGGGCTGAACTTCGGGGCCATTCTGAAGCAGCTTGATCCGCAGGCCGGCAGGCTCACGGGCGTCGACTTCTCGCGCGACATGCTCGGGCGGGCTCGCGGCCTCATCGAGCGTCGCGGTTGGCTCAATGTCGACCTGGTATCAGCGGATGCGACTGCCTTGGCGCTCGGTGAACGGTTCGATGCCGTCCTTTTCGCATACAGCTTGTCCATGATCCCCGACTGGGAACGGGCCCTGGCCCGGGCCTGGGACCACCTTCTTCCCGGCGGGCGGCTCGTCATCCTGGATTTCGGCCGATTTGAGCGGTGGGGCCCGGCCGGGTGGCTGGCACGCGCCTGGCTGCGGGCGAATCACGTGGCCACCGGCCGCGCCTATCCGCAGCGGCTGGCCCAGGTACTCGGGCGGGTGAGTTACGAGCCTTGGCTGGGCGGGTACGCTTTTGTAGCCACGGCCCGAAACCTCCGGAGGGCTAATTGATTTGCCCTGCGATTGGGTCTATTCTTACTGCGCCTTGTGCGACGAGCCGACGAGCGCGGCTGGTCCGGTGGCCCGTCCGGGGAACGGCCGGCGGTGCCGGAGGTGCCTTGACTCAGTGTAACTCTCCGCCGTGACGGGCGATGCCAGAAAGAGCATTCGCGGTTATCAGTGACATTCATTCGAACCTGGAGGCGCTGCGCGCCGTTCTGGACGATATCGAGGAGCGCGGGGTAACGGAGATTGTCTGCCTGGGGGACGTGGTCGGGTACGGCCCCAACCCGAAGGAATGCCTGGACCTGGTGCGGGAACGGTGCCGGGTGTGCCTTATGGGCAACCATGACCATGCCCTGCTGTACGAGCCGTGCAACTTCAACGTGGCGGCCGAGCGGGCGTGCTTCTGGACGCGGCAATTGCTGGAAGACGAGGAGGACAAGGAGCTGCGGAACGCGCGCTGGCAGTTCCTGGGCAACATGCCGGTGCGCTTCCAAGACCAGGATATTCTGTACGTCCACGCTTCGCCGCGCCGCCCGATCAACGAGTACATCTTCCCGGAGGACGTTTTCACCAATCCGCAGAAGGTGGTGGCGAATTTCGACCGCTTAGACCGGCGGCTGTGCTTCGTCGGGCATACGCATCAGCCGGGCGTTTTCCTGGACGATCCTTATTTTGACCCGCCGAACGAGTTGCCGGATTCGCCGTTCTACGAGGTGGAGGACGAGCGGGCGATCGTGAACGTCGGCAGCGTGGGCCAGCCGCGCGACCGCGACCCGCGGGCCAGCTACGTTCTGGTCTACCGGCAAAACGACGTGCTCGGCACGGGCACGGAGAGCCTGGTGGCGGCGGCCCTGAGCTGCGCCATCGAGCAGATCGAGTTCGTGCGCGTCGAGTACGACATAGAAAAAACGGTCAAGAAAATCCTGGCGCTCCCCGCCTTGGACGAACTGCTCGGCACGCGACTCTACGACGGCCGGTAGCGGCACCGGCTCGTGCTGAGCCGGAGGAGAGAACCGGCCTTATTCCCGTAATTGTGCTCACGGAGGGTGCATGAACGCTCGGAACGTCGACGACCTACGACGGTTTGAGAAATTGCTCGCTGGCTCGAGCGGTATCGGCCGGCGGAGCGCCTTGAAGACTCTCGCGGCCACGCTTGGGGCGGTCGTGCTCGGCCCCACCGGCTGCCGCACGGCGCCGGCGCGAAATGAACCGGTCGCGCAGCCGGCCACGGCCGCCGGCTCGGACGCGGGGCGAGTCGAGCCGTTGTTCAAGATTTCGCTCGCTGAGTGGTCACTGCACCGCCAGCTCGGGGCGGGTCAACTCGACCACCTTGATTTTCCCGAGGCTGCGAAGCGCGACTACGGCATCGAAGCGGTGGAATACGTGAGCACGTTTTTCAAGAGCGCCGGCGCGGACTATGTGGGCGAGCTGAGGCGGCGTGCGGTTGACGCCGGCGTTCGCAGCCTGCTGATCATGGTCGATGGCGAGGGGGCTTTGGGCGATCCGGACGAGGCCGCTCGCCGGCGCACGGTCGAGAACCACTACAAGTGGGTCGAAGCGGCTCGACTGCTTGGCGGCCATAGCATTCGCGTCAACGCGCAGAGCTCCGGCAGCCCGGAAGAGCAACTCGCGCTGGTCGCTGACGGCCTGCGCCGGCTGACGGAGTTTGCGGCCGAGCGCGATTTGAACGTGCTGGTCGAAAACCACGGCGGGCTGTCTTCGAACGGCGCGTGGGTCGTGGCGCTGATGAAGCGCGTGGACCATCCGCGTTGCGGGACGCTGCCGGATTTCGGCAATTTTCTGCCGCCGAATGCCGCCGACAACGCGGGCTATGATCGTTACGCGGGCGTGGCTGAGATGATGCCGTATGCCAAGGCGGTCAGCGCCAAGTCGCACGATTTCGACGAGTCGGGCAACGAGGTTGACATAGACTACCGGCGGATGATCGGCATCGTCCTGCGGGCCGGCTATCGCGGCTATGTCGGCATTGAATATGAGGGGTCGCGCTTGCCCGAGCCGGATGGGATTCGGGCGACGAAGCGTCTGCTG
>JAAYXS010000093.1 GCA_012515775.1 Phycisphaerae bacterium | reverse complement strand
GCGCGAGCCGACAGGCCTAGTTCGCTGACGGCCTGGCGCAGAATGCGCTCGCTTTCTTTATCGAGCACTGCGTACTTGCGAAGCAGGCGCGAAGTCATGCGGCCGTTGGTCATGGTGCTGTTGGGGCCGAAGCGGCGGTGCTGGATTTCCACCGCCGCCAGTACGCGCGCCCGCATTTCGTCGCTGCTGGTACCGGGTTGTATATCTCGCAGTGCGCTGACCGGGACGGCCGGGACTTCGATGTGAATGTCAATGCGTTCGAGCAGGGGGCCGGAGATGCGGGCCAGGTAACGGTCAATCTGCGGGGCGGAGCACTTACAGGGCCGTCGCGGATCAGTGAAGTAGCCGCAAGGGCAAGGGTTCATCGCGGCCACAAGCAGGAAGTCGGCCGGGAACTTGGCGGCACTGTGAGCGCGGGCCACCGTGACGTGGCCGTCTTCCAAAACTTGCCGCAGTGATTCGAGCACACTGCGTTGAAACTCCGGCAACTCATCCAGGAATAGCACTCCGTGATGGGCGGCCGAGATTTCGCCGGCCGCGGGGACCGTTCCGCCGCCGACTAAGGCCGGAATGCTGATGGAGTGATGCGGCTGGCGAACGGGGCGGGTGGCCATCAAGCTGGTTTGTGCCGGCAGGCGGCCGCAAGCTGAGTAGATGCGTGTGGTTTCGAGCGATTCCTGCAGATTCATGGGCGGCAGGATGGTGGGCAGGCGTTTGGCAAGCATGGTCTTGCCGGTTCCGGGCGGGCCGATCATCAGGACGTTGTGACGCCCGGCCGCGGCGATCAGTATGGCGCGCTTGACCTGCTCCTGGCCGCGCACGTCGGCGAAATCGACATCGTACCTGGCGGCCCGCGCGAATAGGGCCTCCAGATCGACGGTTGTGGGCTCGAGCGGCAGCTCACCCGCCAGAAACGAAACGGCCTCCGAGAGGGCGCTGACGCCATAGACCTCGATGCCCTCGGCGACCGCGGCTTCCTCGGCGTTCTCGCGCGGCACTATCAGACCGCGAAAGCCCTTGTCCTTCGCGAGCATTGCCAGCGACAGAGCGCCTTTAATCGGGCGCACGCGGCCGTCGAGCGCGAGTTCACCGGCAATGAGGAACTGGTCGACGTCTTCACTGCGAAGCTGGTCATCGCCCAGAAGCAGCCCCAGCGCAATGGGCAGGTCAAAAGCCGGCCCTTCCTTCTTAATGTCGGCGGGCGCCAGGTTGATGGTGGTGCGCGTCTTGGGCAACGCAAAGCCGGAGTTGTGTAGCGCGCTGCGAATGCGATCAATGCTCTCTTTGACGGCCGAGTCCGGCAGACCAACGATGGTCGGCGTGCCCCAGCCGCGGCCTGTGACGTCCACCTCAACTTCGCAGGCGACGGCCTCAATGCCGCTCAAGGCCATGCTGTGGATTCGGGCGAACATTAACCGAATTCTACAGCCATGGGCCAACCGGTCAAAGCGATTTCGGCGCCGAGTGGTCGGATTTGTAGCCTGGGCCGGCGCGTCGGGCTGGGCGGGGGAGTTGCTTTAGAATCGCGCACGCCGCCCGCGCTAATAGCGCGAGGGCGACAAACGCGCCCAGGGACCACGCCAGCGCGCCATCTGTCTGTGGCCAGGAAAGCTGACAGAAGCGGTTGGTGCCAAAGAGGTTGACGGCTATGGCGAGAACTATGAGCAGGTAGCTGATGTTAGTCAGCCGCCCGCGCACACCTTCCGCGACCAGCAGTAGCAGCAATGGCAAGAGCTCGATTATGTAACGATTCCCGAACTGGTAGGCGCCAGTGGTTCGGAACAGCAGCAAACCGGCCGTGAAAGGCAAGACGCCCGCCGCCAGTGCCAAGGCAAATCGATTGCGGCGGCGCCACGCCAGAAACAGATAGAGCAGGGGAGGGGTCACGATGAACATGCTGTTGCCGCGGCCGTCGAAACTGAGCCGGCCGTGCCCGTCCCGGGTCAGTTCGCAGTTCCAGAAATAGAACTTGGCGTTGGTCGCCAGGAAATGCGGGTGGAATTGTCCATAGCGGTAGTAATCCGGGACCAGCTCGGCCGCACCGGCAGTCTGCATGAGCGCTTTTTGGCCGCTGTCGAAGGGGCTTCCGAAGCGGGCCTGGTTATAGGCGCCTTGCACAAGAATTGCCACAATACAGGGCAATGCGAATGAGGCGCAGTTTCTCAGCCATTCTGCCAAACGCGCCCGGTGCGGGCCGCTGGTCTGAAACCAGAACAGTGTTAGAAAGTAGGGGGCTATGAGAACAACAATATTGCGTCCGAGGATCGCCGCTCCGAACGCGGCGCCACTGAGCAGCGCGGCGCGCCACGTCAACTGCGGAGCACACGACAGGATGCAGGCCACCAACAGCGCCGTAAGCGTGATGATCTGCACACTGAACCAGACTGAGCCGATGCAAGACGAATAGAAATGCACCGTGCCGAACGCCAGTAGGACGGTTAGGGCGATGCGGGCCGGTTCGGTGGTCGCGCACCACCCCGCGCGGTCTGCCCGCCGCAACAGCACGTAGAATAGCGCGACGTTCAGGGCGCCGAACAGTGCGTCGATCAGGCGATCGCTAACGCCGGGGCCGAAGAGGGCTACTACCGGCGTCAGCAGCGCCGGCGCCAGCGGCCCCCAATATCCATAGTACTTGCCATCCACAACGGACCAATCCAGCAGGCTGCGTCCGCGATGCCACTGTTCCAGGAACTGCCGGCGCTGAAGTTCTGAGATCGCGATGTTCCGCCGTTGCGCCAGAGCGGCCAGCGCCTGGTCCGCCGCGGCCTCGTCGCGCTGTTGCACGGCGGCCAGTTGCTGCGGGCGCACGTGCGATTGTCCGTGCAGGAAGGCGTCGGCCAGCAGCAGCAGGTGTGGATGGGGCGACTGAACAAAGTGGAACCGCAGGTCGCCGGCCACGAATAGGTAGACGAGCCCGGCCGCCGCTCCCAGCAACACGGCGCGTCCGCCGGGCGAATGGGCGATACGGAGTACCAGGCTGTGCCGGGCGGGGCGGGAGGTTATGGCGC
>JAAYXS010000641.1 GCA_012515775.1 Phycisphaerae bacterium | reverse complement strand
GGCCCGCAGGCCGGCAAGAGCGTCGCCAAGTCAATACTGCGGCTGGTTTGCACGCGCGGCTGCCAGCGATAAAAGGCAACGTGCTGCCGATCGCCCGCTTCGCTCTGCGAGTAGAACGCCAGGTATTGCCCATCGCCCGTCAGAGCGACCGCCTTGAGAACCGCGGCACTTTCATCACTCCAAGTGGCGTTGTAGGCCACCCCCGAGGCGCGATCACGCAACCGCACCACACCGTCCGCGCAGATCACCACCCGCTCGGCATCGCGGCTGACGGCCAGAGCCAGATGATCCGAACCAGGCAAATGCCGCCGCAATCCGCGACGGATGGGAATGGCCTCACACTCCGAGCCGCGGCGCGGAGCGTAGGCATAAATGCGCTGCTCCTGGTCGGCCACCAGCACCGCCGAACTGTCGTCGGCCACGGCCCAGCGAGCCGGGGGCTGCGCGAGAATCCGGCGATCTTCACGTGGCGCGGGCGGCTCCCAACGCGTGATCGTGCCGGCCTTGTCCAGCGTCAGTACAGAGGCCGCGTCGGGCGTCAGCCGCAGTCCCAGCAAACCCGCGCTTACCTGCCAGGTATGTTCGAGGCGCCCGCGGCGGAACAGCAGAATACGGCCGTCACGCATACCTACCACGAGCGCTCGCGCGGCGGGATTCAAGTCCAGCAGATCCCACTCGCCGAAGGTCTTCCAGGTGAGCGGGACTTCGGGGGCGCTCTGCCAGACACCCAGCGCCGAGCCGCTGGTGGCGGTGCGGTAGAGCGCCTCAGCCGTGGCGGCGAACAGGTATCTCCCGGAAAAGACCACGTAGCGCACAGGCGAGCCAACGTCGCGCAGACTGACCACTTCCGAACGCAACCCGCCTTCTTCATCGATTGCGACCAGTTCGACTCCGGCCGAGGTCGCGGCCGCCAGGAGGTTCTGTTCGGGCAGGCAATCGGTGTTTCCCACCAGGGTGCCGATCAGGTTGAGACGTTCGTCCGGACCGGATTGTCCGGAGCGGGCCAGGCGGATTGACTTGTCGCTGACCAGCAGTAAGCCGTCGCTGTTGAGCAAGTGTATCGCGCGGAGTACGAAACCGTCGGGCAGCTCACATGCCAGTGCCGGGCTGAAGGAGTCCGGACGCCAGAGGCGCGCCCAGCCGGCGCCGCCGGCGCAGACTGTCCCGTCGGCGTACACGTTCAGAACTTCCACGCGGCCCGGAGCGCGCAACCAGCGGCGCGTTTGTGCGTCGGCCACGCGGCGCACGGTGATTGACTCGGGGAACTCGCAAAAGGCGGCCAGCGTGCCGTCGCGTGAGATCGAAACGGGGCCCTCACGTGCGCAGAACAGCACGTCGGCGCCGACGTCGCCGCTGTTCTGGTAGTACTGCCGCAAGGCCCATTGCGCAGCGGGGCTGCCGTGGTCATGCGCGTCCCAATAGTGATCGCGCGCTAAAACCAGGTCGCCGCGCATTTCAGCCAGCCGCCCGCGTTGCAGCGTCTGCTCAATGAGCGCCTGCTCCAGTTCCTGCCGTCCCTGGTCGGCTTCTTCGCGGGCCCGCTGCGCCTCCGCCTCATGTTGCCAGGCGATGGCCTCCTGCTGCGCCGCGCGCGCGGCCGCTTCACTGGCCTTGCGCCACAACGTCGCGAACAGAACCAGGCACACGACCAAAGTGGTGAACGCCGCAAACGCAATCCCGGCCTGCAACCGGTAACGTCGCAGCATCTTGCGAAGCACGTACAATCCGCCGGCCGGTTTGGCTTCGATCGGTTCGCCGTCCAGCAGCCGCCGCAAATCGCGCCCCAGTTCGCCGGCTGTCTGGTAGCGCCGCGCCGGGTCCTTATCCAGCGCCTTGAGCAGAATGGTTTCCAGCTCGTCGTTCAAAAGCTGCCCAAAGCGCGAGCCGTTTCGCAGATCGCGCGGCCGCCGCGGCTCATCTTCGAGGATTCGCCGCAGCACTTCGCCCAGCGGGCCTTCGACGCTATACGGCAACTCACCCAGTAAGGCTTCATAGAAGACCACCCCGAGGGAGTAGACGTCGGAACGCACATCCACGTCTTGCGAACCAACGGTCTGCTCAGGCGACATGTACGCAACCGTGCCGAGCAACTGGCCGGCCGTCGAGAGCCCTCGCAGGGTCGAGCCTTCCGGGTCAGCCTGCCGGGCGGGCTTGGCCAGGCCGAAATCCAGTATGTGCGGCTCGGCGGCCTCATCGACCAGGATATTCGGCGGTTTCAGGTCGCGGTGGATCACGCCGCGCTGGTGGGCGTAATTTACTGCCGCACAAATCTTCTCGAACAGCGTCAGAGTGTCATGCAGGCTGGGCCGCGACTTCGCCAGGTAGCGGTCGAGGCGCAGCCCGTCGATGTACTCCATGGCGAAGTAGAACCGGCCTTCGCTTACCCCGGAGTCGAGGATGGTGACGATGGAGGGATGCCGGAGCGAGGCGGCGAGTTCGACCTCGCGCTCGAAGCGCCGCCGGGTGGCCTCGCTCGCGAAAGGCCCCTCGAGCATCACCTTCAAAGCTACGCAGCGTTTCGTGCCAAGCTGGATCGCCTTATACACTACGCCCTGGCCGCCGCGGTGCAGTTCTTCCAGGAGCTGATAGCCGGCGATTCGAGCGCCTTCCAGGTCGACAATACCCTTGAGCGCGTCGCTCGAGGCAAGCGTCGGATCATCAGGGTGGGTCCCAGGCGCGTTGAGTTCAGCCGGCGCCGACGAATCGCCGCCATTTACCGCGGCAGCCGTCGCCTGATCCGCCGGCGCAGAGCGGGTCGTGGCCGATGGCGGGCTGGGCGAGGTCGGAGATTGTGGATGGCGCAAATCAGCCATAGCACCCGCTGCTACATGGGTTTGTAGATGCCGAACTCCGAAACGTACTAGCGGTTCACCTATGCCACCTCAGACGGCCAGCTTAATTGACTCTTGTCGAAAAGGCGCTTACATAAGCGCGCGAATATTCGAACCGTGGGCGGTGTTCGTGGGCCGGATACGCCACGCTTCGCAATCACAAAGGAGGACAACGTGCGGTTTAGTTCGTTGGTGCACTACAGTACCCTGTTTGCCCTGCTAGTCTCGTTTTCCATTTGCGAAGCCGCGGCGCCCGCCGCAGGGGAAAGGCAGAGCACTTCGTCTGTCTCGCCCGCCGAGCACGAGGCACGCTGGTTCCGTGGCGTGCGGCAGATGACGTCCACCGAGATGGGGCTGGACCGCGCCGGCGAGGCGTATTTCTCGCCGGATGGGAAGCGAATCTGCTTCCAGGCCTATCCCAAAGGCCAATCCGCGTACCAAATCTACGTCATGAACGTGGATGGTACGGGACTGAAAATGGTCAGCACCGGCCAAGGCGCAACTACCTGCTCGTTCTTCCATCCCAGCAACGAAAAGATGATCTTCGCGTCGAATCACCTTGACCAGCGGCCGCCCAAGATGCCGGAGGAAGTCGAAAAAGCCGTCAAACGAGTCGGCGCCCGCAGGTACACTTGGCCTTTCTATCCCGGCATGGACGTATATGAATACACATTCGCGACCGGACAGTTGCGGCCGCTTATTACCGGACCTGATTACGACGCCGAATGTGCCTATTCGCCCGATGGAAAATTGATCGTCTTCTGCTCCAGCCGCGACGACAACTTGGACACTTACATTTGCGACGCCGAGGACGGCAACAACCTGCGGCGCATTACGACCGCCCCAGGCTACGACGGCGGGCCGTTCTTCAGCCCGGATGGCAAACGCGTCATTTACCGTTCAAACCGGCGCGACATCGATAGCGGCACCATGCAAATCTTCACCAACAACTTGGAGGGCAGCGACGAACGCGCCCTCACCGACCATGAAATGCTGCATTGGTGCCCATTTTATCATCCTTCCGGAAAATGGGTCATTTATACCCGCGGCGACCATTCAGACCCGCGCCATCCGAGCTACGACCTTTACCTCGTCCGCGAGGACGGCTCAGAGAGCTATCGCGTAACCGCCGATCCCGCCTTCGACGGCTTGCCCGTCTTCTCCGCCGACGGGCGGTACATGATGTGGACCTCCAAGCGGGGGCTGGACGCGCCGCAGATTTTTATGGCGGAATTCATCGGCCTGACCCCGGATGGCGAGCTGCGGGCCCAGCCGGTCGAAAAGGCATCCGAACAGAACCGCGAGTAGTTCCTAAGAACACCGCGGCGCGGGAGGGCGAAGCTCCTGCTGAGCAACAGCTCGGTCGGCTTGGCGACTTGCGAGTAGGAGCATCGCCCCCCCGAAGCACGCTGCCGAATAGCGATGTTTAAAGTCTTGCTTGCAGCACCGCTTGATGCGACCGCCGAAGCCCGGCTCGAAGCCGGCGCACAGGTGGTTCGTGCGCCCGCTCCCGGTGAGCAATCTCTCTGCCGGCTGATCGGCGACTGCGATGCCCTCGTGGCCCGCACCGAAACGCGTGTCACCCGCGCCGTTCTTTCAGCCGGCCGAAAGCTGCGCGTGGTCGGCGTGGCCGGCGTAGGGTTGGAAAACGTCGACGCGGCGGCGGCCGAAGAGCTGGGCATCGCCGTGCTGAACGTTCCCGCCGCCGCCTCGGACGCGGTGGCCGAGTTCGCCGTCACGCTCATGCTGCAACTCCTGCGACCGGTGCCACGGCTGGCAAGCGCTTATCGGGGGGGCGATTTCCGGGGCGCGCGGCGAACTCCGCATGGCCGCGAACTGCGTGAGCTGACGGTAGGCATCGTGGGTATGGGCCGAATCGGCTCGCGCGTCGGGCGGATTTGTGCGGCTGGTTGCGGGGCACGCGTGTTGTACAACGACATTATTGACGTCGGTCCGCTGGCGTACCCGGCGCAGGCCGTGGACAAGCCGACGATCTGGTCGCAGAGCGACATCGTGACTCTGCACGTTCCGCTGACCGATCAAACGCGCGGGCTGGTGAACGCCGAAGTGCTGGCTCAGTTCCGCCCCACCGCGTTCCTGATCAACACCGCCCGGGGCGCCATAGTAGACACGGACGCCCTGACCGCCGCCCTGCAGGCCGGCCGTCTGAGCGGCGCAGCACTGGATGTAACATTTCCAGAACCGCTCCCGCCCGATCACCCCCTCTTTGCTTGCGACAACTGCATTCTCACCCCACACGTCGCCGCCCGGACCATCGGCGGCTTGCAGCGCATGTTCAGCGTAGTAGACGATGTACTGGCGTATCTACAAATAGCGTGACACAAATCCACGCTTATCCGACCAATCCGGAACGAAAGCTGCGGCCAGAGGATACGTCGTGTCTGCGGCCACTAGAGTCCGTTACACACCGCGAAATAAGTCAACAATTTGCACTTGCGTTTGCGGCCGGC
>JAAYXS010000640.1 GCA_012515775.1 Phycisphaerae bacterium | reverse complement strand
TCGGCCCGATATGGCCACAGCCGCCCCCAGCAGTCCATACGTGCCAAACACCAACACGAACGGTGGCTTCGCCAGTTCGACTACCCCCGGCCTCGCCAGGTTCGCAAAGCAATGCACCGCCCACAGCACCCCACTGGTCAGCCACTGCAGTGGCATGCTCACCAGTCCGGCAGCCGGCTGGCACAATGCCTGCATGATGATCGTCAGCACGCCTAGCCAGGTGATGAGCACGACCGGGATGGTCAGCAGTAGCGAGCCGATAAAGCCCCACGGTGCCAGCCGTCCGTAATGAAACAGGACCAGCGGCGTGGCGACCGCCCAGGCGATTACGGACAACACCACAAGCCCCACCGCCTCACGCCACAGCTTCATGCGTATGAAGGCACGCCACGACCCGGCTTCTTCTTCGCGTGGGCGTTCGAAAAACCGTGTGGGGTTCGGAGCCATTGCACGTCCGACCAACAGGATCAGAGCCATGACCTGGACAAACGAAAGCTGAAACCCCGAGCGGAAAAGCTCCAGTGGGTTCACCAGCAGCACACACAGCGCGCTGGCCGCCAGCCCGTTCCAAATCGTTGCTAGCCGCCGGGTCAGTCCGGACAAGGCCACCAGCACGCCCAACACCATCGCGCGTACTATCGGCGCGTTCGGCTCGGCTACTGTCCCATAGATCACGACTGCACCCAGCGTTACTGCCGCCGTAGCACGTGCACTGCGGCGCAGGACGCCGCGCATCACCCAGCATGACGCCCCGGCGAGGACCGCGATATTGAACCCGCTCACCGCCAGGAAGTGCAGTCCACCGGCGCGCAGAAAAGCCTCATTCAACTCGCGGTCGGCCGCAGTGCGCTGCCCCAGGACCAGTGTATCCAGCAGCCGTCCCGCCGCATCCGGCGGCTCGTCGCCATAAGAGCCCAACAGCAGCAGAAGCGCGTACAGCCGCGCGCCGGCGAATCCCCGCGCCGGCCAACTCGGCTCTACGGGCATGCGCCTGACATGTTCCGCCCCCTCCACGACCATCGCCGCCTCGATGCCCTGCAAATAGTTCCAGCGGGCCCAGTCGAATTCGCCAGGGTTGCGCGGCGGCGCCGGCCGATACAACCGCCCCGTCAACTGCACGCGTTCGCCGAGGCGCAATACCAAGCCTTCGTCACGCACGGTGACCCGAATCCGGCCACAGACCGGGGTGGGCGGCGAAGTCGTTCGCAGTTCGCGGGCGGCGATTATGAATTGCGTGCGGGCCGGCGGATCGAATGGTATAAACGGATTGCGGCGTTCGTCCGGCGTAACTGTTGGCGTACTCTCCAGGTCACCGACCAGTCGCGTCAATAGCGGCTCGTCTGCAAGCAAATGGGCCACATGATTGGGCGGCTTCGCCACCGCCGCCTGATGCCGTAGAACTCCTGCCCCGACTGCCAGAATCAGCACCAAGCCACCGAGAAAGCGGCCGCGCCGATTGTCGCCGCGGCGGCGCTTCAGGATTGCCAGCGCTGCGGCACTCGCCAGCGCCAGGAGCATACATGATGTCACAACGATGAGCGCCGGACGTTCCAGTGGCGTAAACATTTCCGCAAGCCAGATACCGGCAATAAATGCAATGACCGGCCACAGCAGCGGAGCTGGCTCGCGGTGCTTACGGTCACCTGCGGCCAGATTGCGCATACGCAGCGGTAATGCCTGCGCCTGACTGGTGGACATGGTTGCATTATGAATGTGCACTGTGACAAAAACCACTGCGCGCGGTCAGCGTATGCCGGCCAATCCGAGCGCCATTGTCGGGTATGTGGGAGCAAGTGACGTGCTCCTGACTCGGTACAGGCCGAGATAACCGTTCGTTCAAACGCAAAATCGGCCAAAATACGTTCGTTTTACCGAGCGGCGCGAGGTTCGCAAATAATGAGTGGTAGTGTAATGAGGGTTCGATGGCGAGCGCCGCCGGTTGCCCGCTCGCGGCGGCATTCGTTGCGCCGCCCCCTGACGGCGGACCTCACGCAAGGAGCCATGTATGCAACTCGGAATCATTGGCATCGGCCGAATGGGCGGCAATATGGCGCGCCGGCTGATGAGAGCGAAGCACGAAGTACTCGTCTACGACCCCGTAACGCAGACGCGCGAGAGCTTCACCATCGAAACCGGCGCTTTCGCCGCTGACTCGATCGAGCAGCTCGTCTCAGCCCTTAGACCGCCGCGCGTCGTCTGGCTGATGGTGCCGGCCGCGGCCGTGGAGGAGGTTGTGGGCGAAGTCGCGCGGCACTTGGAGCGCGACGACACAATCGTGGACGGTGGAAACTCATACTACGTCGACGACATCCGCCGCGCCCGGGAACTGGCGAGCAGGGGCATTCACTACGTGGATTGCGGCACCAGCGGCGGAGTGTGGGGCCTGGAGCGCGGCTATTGCCTGATGATCGGCGGCGAGGAAGCCGTGGTGCGGCGGCTCGACCCGATCTTCGCCACCCTGGCGCCGGGCATCGGCGGCGCGCCGCGCCTGCCCGGGCGCGAGCACGTCGGCGGAACGGCCGAACTTGGCTATCTGCACTGCGGCCCCAGCGGCGCGGGCCATTTCGTGAAAATGATTCACAATGGCATCGAGTATGGGATCATGGCCGCCTACGCCGAGGGGCTGAACATCCTGCGGCATGCGAACGCCGGGAAAACCGAGCAGGCAGTTGACGCGGAGAGCGCCCCGCTTCGCAGCCGCGAGGAGTACAGTTATGACTTCAACCTGCGCGACATCACCGAGCTGTGGCGGCGCGGGAGCGTAATCTCGTCGTGGCTGCTGGATTTGACCGCCAGCGCGCTGTTGCAGGACCCGACACTGGCAGAATTCGAAGGGCGCGTGTCGGATTCGGGCGAGGGACGCTGGACGATCAAAGCCGCCATCGACGAGGCCGTGCCGGCGCCGGTGCTGACGGCGGCGCTGTACGAGCGCTTCAGCTCGCGCGGCCGGGCCGAATTTGCCAATAAGCTACTTTCGGCGATGCGCTTTGGCTTCGGCGGGCACATGGAGGAGCAACTGGCCGGTACGTAGCGAGCGCGGCGGCGATTGCCAGGGAGGGTTCGAGGGGTCGGCGGCAATCACGTCGGCGGCCAGTCGCGCGGGCCGCAGGACAGCAGCAGGCCGTCGCCGGTGATCGGGTAGCGCTTCAGGTAATCCGCGATAGTCTTGGCGCTGACGGCCTCGACCGCCGCAAGGCGGGCCTCAACGGTGCGCACGTAGCCGGTGGCTTCTAAGTCATCAAGCATCTGCATCAGCCGCGTGCGCGGGTTTTCGGCCTCCAGCGCCAGTTGCGTGCGGCGCCGGTTCTTGACGCGCTGCACTTCCTCGGCCGTGAAGCCGCCCTCGGCCACGGCGCGGGTCTGTTCGTCGAGGGCTTCCAGCATTTCCTCGCAGCGCT
>JAAYXS010000639.1 GCA_012515775.1 Phycisphaerae bacterium | reverse complement strand
CGCGAGTTTGTGTTGCCCGCCTTCGCCGCGGATATCGCCCGCGATCGCGGGGATGTCATCGGCATCCGCACGCGCAACATCGACTTCGCCCGCGACGATAATAAAGCCATCCTGCGGGCCGGCGCCATCAACCTGAATGAGGGCCGCCTGGAACGCGTCGTCATCATTGAACCCAAAGACCAGGGCAGCCACATCATCCAGGCCGACGCGGCCACGTATGATCCGCGGCGCAAGACCTGGCTGCTGGAGGGCGGGCGGCGGGTGGTCGAGGTGCCCGCGGCCGAACTTACCGGTGCGGAGCAGTTCGGCATTCGGCGCGAGCCGGTGAGCGAGTATCCCTTCACCTTGACGCCGCAAGAGTTGATCCTGCGGCAGTCGGCCGAATGGTCCGGCATGCTCAGCCTGCGCGAAATGAACGAGTTGGTACACAGCCGGAATTTGCCCAATCTGGCGGCGATCGTGATGAACCGGCACATCTGGCTGACGCAGCCGGTGCTGCAGTTGCTGCTATTGGCGTTGACGGTGCCGTTTTTCCTGCGGCGTGAGCCGTGCAGCGTGCTGGTGGCGGGCGGGCAGGCGTTGCTGCTGAGCGGGGCGTTTTACGCGACGGGATTCTTCGCGCACAGCATGATTGCCGCGCAGCACGCGGCGCTGGTAGCATGGATCCCGATCCTGATTTTCGGCCCGATCGCAGCGTTGCTGCTGTCGAATACCAGGACGTAGATTTTGATCGAGGATCTAGGGATCAAGGGATCAAGAAACTTGTTCCCGGCCCGATGCGCGAGCGCCGATCCGAGCCCGAAGCGCGAGCGAGGGCAAACGGGCCGGCTCGAAGCGCCGGCGAGGGCAACGAGGGCTGAACCGGCGATACCCCGCTTTGTGGAGAACCTGACATGGCTCACATCGTCATCATCGAGGACGAGCCGGATCTGGCGATGGGGTTGCGCGACAATCTCGAATTCGAAAAGCACACCGTCGCGCATGCACTGACCGGCCAGGAGGGCATTACGCTCGTCAGCCGCAAACCGCCCGACCTGATCCTGCTCGACATCATGCTGCCGGACATCGACGGCTTCGAGGTCTGCCGGCGGCTGCGGGCGGCGGGTTTCCGCATGCCGATCCTGATACTCAGCGCCCGCAGCCAGGAGATCGACAAGGTGCGCGGCCTGGAGCTGGGCGCGGATGATTACATCACCAAGCCGTTCAGCCTGAAGGAGCTGCTGGCGCGCATTCAGGCGGCGTTGCGCCGTGCGGCCACGCCGGCGAAGCCGGTCCTGCAATTTCGGGTTGGGCCGCGGATGGTAGACCTGGTGGCGCAGAAGATCACGACGGAGAAAGAGGAACTGCCGCTGGGCTATTACGAGTCGGAGATTCTGCGGATGCTGTACGAGCGGGTCGGCATGGCGGTGCCACGGGCCGACCTGCTGGAGCAGATCTGGGGCGCCGGCGTATACCCGGCCGACCGGACGGTGGACAACCATATAGTGAGCCTGCGGCGGAAGCTGGAACCCGACCCAAAGAACCCGCGGCATATCCTCACGGCGCATGCGGTGGGCTATAAGCTGGTGCTGTAGCGCAGGTGTCCGCGAGAATCCTTCGCACCCTGCGGAAGCGTTTGGCGCCCGCGGACTCCGGAGTTGTGGGAACGTGGGAAAGTGGGAAGGTGCTGGCTT
>JAAYXS010000638.1 GCA_012515775.1 Phycisphaerae bacterium | reverse complement strand
GGCCGTAAGAAATCGTGGAAAGGCAGGTGTTCTTGCAAATCCGTGAGTTCCAGCAACTGATCGACCGAATGTATTCCGATAAGGACCGCCGCCGCGGATCGGCCAAGACCTTTTTGTGGTTCGCCGAGGAGGTCGGCGAGCTGGCCAGCGCCATCGCCAAGCATGACCGCGAAAACCTGCCGGCCGAGTTCGCCGACGTCTTCGCCTGGCTGGTCACGCTGGCCAATGTGGAAGGCGTGGATCTGGAGCAGGCCATCACCAAGTTCACCGGCGGCTGTCCCGGCTGCGGCGAGTTGGTCTGCCGTTGCGACGCGAAGCTGACATAGCTCGGTAAGCGTGGTGCCAGACGCAAGCTGAGAGAGGGATCAAAGGATCTAGGGATCGAGGGATCAAGAAGGGCGGATCGGCCGGTCCGAAAGGCTCCGGAGGTCAGCAAGAACTCTTTGACTGGCGCGCGTGAATTGGCGCGGGCGGAACTGAACGAAAGGGAGGAAGCTCAGATGTTCTGTTTGCGTTTTAATTGTGGGCTGCTTACCGGATGCGCGCTGCTGTCCGCGTTGCTGCTGGCGATCGACGGCCGCGCTGGGCCGCCCGCCCCACCGACGGATCTGCCCACCTATGAGACAAAATACTACGTTCTGCACACCGACTTAGCCCCGGCGGAAGCCCGCGCCGTCGTGCACCACATCACGCTGATGGCCGAAGAGTACAACCGGCGCACCAGCGGCATGGGAAAGCGCGTTGATCGGCGGCTGCCGCTCTACCTCGTGCAGAATTCGGGGACCTATTTCACGCTGGGCGGCGAACCGGGCACGGCCGGTTTGTACGCGGGCGACAAGCTGCTGGCGTTCGTCCGCGACCCGCTCTCGACCGAGACCTGGCACGTGATCCAGCACGAGGGCTTCCACCAGTTCGCCGACGCGGCCATCGGACGCGAGCTGCCGGCCTGGGCCAACGAGGGCTTGGCGGAGTATTTCGGCGAGGGCATTTTTACCGGTGACGCGTTCTACACGGGGCTGATTCCGCCGGCGCGCCTGCGTCAGGTGAAAGGGGCTGTGGCCGACGGCAAGTTCCGCCCGCTGCGCGACATGATGCAGATGAGTCTTGAGACCTGGAACGCCCACTTCGGCCTGGCATACGAAAAAGCCGGGCACAACTACGACCAGGCCTGGGCCATGGTGCAGTTTCTGGCGCACGGCGACGATGGCAAATACCAGCAGGCGTTCGCGAACTTCTTGGCCGCGGTTTCACGCAAGCAGAACTGTGAGCGGGCCTGGGTAGCCAACTTCGGCGACGACTTACAGGCGTTTCAGAAGCACTTTGACGCGTACTGGCTGGGGCTGTCCGAAGACCCGACAGCGCGGCTCGAAACGGAGGCGCTCGTTTCGACGGTCACGAGCTTCTATGCGCGCGCCTTCAGTCAGCGACAGTACTTCGACACTTTCGAGCAGTTTTTGACGGCCGCCGCGAGCGAGCAGCTCAAAGCCGACGAAGATGATTGGCTGCCCCCCGAAATG
>JAAYXS010000092.1 GCA_012515775.1 Phycisphaerae bacterium | reverse complement strand
TCGTCACGCGCGCCAGTCGGCACGAATCGGGCTTTATCATCTTTGCCTCTCCTACAGATGCCACGGGGCGCGCATCGGGACTTCGATGAGACGATTGGCCTGCTCGTCGCCGATAAACCGCTCCTGGTCCGGGTCCCACCTCAGCGGCCGCCCCAGACGGATCGCGATCGAAGCCAGGTTGAGCAATGTACACGAGCGGTGCGCCACTTCTTCGTTACCGCCGGCCTTCTGCCGCGTCTTAACCGCCGTTTCAAAGTCGATCAGCGGCGGCGGGTCCGGCACACGTTCGAGCTGTTCGAACAAGCCGGGCGGATCGGTGCGGTAGTTCCGGTAGACTTTGCCCTTCGGCCCTTCAATCAGCGGCAGGCCCGGCGGCTCAGGCGAGCCCCATTCGCCGCTGTTCATGTAGATCGTGTCGCCATCCGCGTACTTCAGCGTTACCGACTCCCAAACTCCGACTGCGTCGGGATGCGGCGGCCAAGGGGCCACGGCCGAAACCTCGACCGGGCCGGTGTGATCCTTACCCAGGAAGTACTGCACCGGGTCAAGATAGTGCTGGCCCATGTCGGTCAGTCCGCCGCCGTCGTAGTCCCAGTAACCCCGGAAGCTCTGGTGCACCCGGTGCGGGTGATACGGCTTGCGGGGCGCCGGGCCGAGCCACATGTCGTAGTCGAGCTCCGCCGGCACGGGCTCCGGCGTCAGGTTGGTCCGCCCGCTCCATTCCTGGAGCTTCCAGTTGAAGCCCTGCCCCGCCCCAACCCGCACCAGCAACGGCTTGCCCAGCAGCCCGCTGTCGACCAGCTTGCGCAGCAGCTTCGTCGCACCGTAGTCGTAGTACTGCTCGAAGCGAAAATGCGTGTTGATCTGCAGGATGCGCCCGTAGCGCTTGACCGTTTCAACGTACGCCCGGCCCTCCGCGACCGTGTGTGAAAACGGCTTCTCCGTCAGAATGTCAAAGCCGGCCTGGGCCGCGGCAACGCCCATCACGGCGTGCCAGTGCGGCGGAGTCGCGATGTGGATCGTGTCGATGTCGGTACGATCCAGCACCCGCCGCCAGTCGCTGTAAGCCTCACAACTGCGCCCCGCCTTGGCCATGGCGGCCGCCAGGTGATTCTTATCCACGTCGCAGACCGCCAACGTCTGCGGCGGTTGTCCCTCGACGTTTTCGGTCACATGGCCGGCCATGCCCATTCCCCCGACCCCGATGACGGCGCGCGTCAGCACCTCGCTCGGCGGCGTGTACCCGCGTCCGCCGAGCACGTGCCGCGGCACGATATAGAACACCGCCCCGGCCTTGACCGCGGTTCCGAGCAGTTTGCGCCTGGTGAGTCTGATCGGGCGTGGCATGCGTCTCACCTCTCCGGAGTTTCCATTTCTCAGTCGTCAGTTTGTCGGTTGACTGATAATCGAGCGTGCGTCTCGCCTCTACGTTAGGCGGCAACGCGCACGACAATCATAGCGCCCGCCGCGGCCGTAGCCTAGGAGCGTGACAGGGAGATTGCGGGATCGAGAGATCGGGGGGAGACAAAACCACAACGCGCCTTGTGAGTTCGGATCAGCCAGCCAGAGGGCGCATAACGCGAATTTCAAACCGGCTGCATCGCCCACTGCGGCTCACGCCCGAATGTCTCCAACCGCGGCCCCGGCGGCGAGTCCAGGCAGAGCATGCCGGTGATCCGCGAATGACGGCGGCAGTAGTTGGCCACTTCGCTCGGCGACAAAATCATGAACGCGGTCGAAAACGCGTCTGCCTCGGCAGCCGTGGCCGCGATCGCCCACGCCCCCAGCGCGCCGGTGTTGGGCGGCCGCCCGGTTTGCGGATCAATAATGTGCTCGCCGTGCAGCAGCATGCCGGAGCCGCTGAAGGCCTGGTCGCGCAGGTAGAACCGCGCCAGACTGCTCTGGGGCTGGCGCGGGTCGCGGACGGCCACCGTCCAGCCCGGCTCGCCACCCGGCGCGCCCAGGGCGAACGTCGTACTCTGACCGGCGTGCACCAGCGCGGCCGTGATCTTCCAGTCACGCAGCACGGCTACGGCCTGGTCGACGCCATAACCCTTGCCTATTCCGCCCAGATCGAGCAGCACCGATTCCGAAAGCGCCGTCACCGTCCGGTTCTCTTCGTCCACCCCGATGCGCGGCACGCGCCGCGCGGGAACCCGATGCGGGCCCGGCCCCAGCAGGCTGCCGATCGTTACATCAAACGCCCCGTGCGTGGCCGCACCAACTTGGGCCGCGATTTCCAGGCAGGTGAACGCGTCGGGCCCGATACGCACGGACTGGCCCGGCGCAAGCGCGTTGATGCGGGCAATGTCGCTGGTGGGAACGTAACGGCTCAGTTCGCGCTCGACCCTATCAACCTCCCCAAAAGCGGCCTGCGCAGCCTGGCCGGCGTAGCGCTCATCGTCGCCCACTACGAATATTCCCCAGCCGCAGTTCATCGCGCGATGCTCGAACACGTGAACCGGATCGGCGAGAAACGGCGAGGTGCCGGTTTGCGGGTCGGCGCCCATCGCAAAACTCATTCGCGTTCTCTCACTGGCCCAGGCGCGAGGTGCTCTTGCCGGCGAGCAAACTCTTGCCACAACTCGCGCTCGACATACGTCACCAATTGTATATCGGGCCGTAGACCGTAGAAGCTGATTTTGTAGTCGTTTTCAAAGCCGGCCGGCAGGCTCGCCGCCAGGTCGCCGGCGACGATCACCACTGGAGCGTCCAGATCTGCCGGCGGCGCTTCCCAGTAGCCGACGCGCTCGAAACCCCGCAAATACCACGGCAGCGGCCAAGCATCCTCAGCAATCACCTTGACCAGCATGCGGTGCCCATCCGGATGCACGTCGGCCAGTTTTTCGAGGTAAGCTGACAAGTACTTCACGTCCCCCAGCGGATGAGCGTAAACGTAAGGATTGCGGTAATCGACGAAGAACCGGAAATTGGCCCGCTGCGCCTGCCAGCCAAGGTGCGCAGCGCCGGCCAGGAGAATCACGGCGGCCACCGCTTTTGCCGGCCAGGGCTTGACCCAGGAGATGATCCCCACCGCACCGAGCCCGGCCAGCATGATCAGCGGCTGCACAAATTGCACGGCGCACCACGGCGTCTTATACGGAATAACTGAGTAGACGACCGTCATCAGCACCGCGTATACCGCGATGAATCGCACCAGCCCCAGCCGCCGCGGCTGGTCCGAGAACCCCGCACCGGTCACGGCCACGCCGATGCCGGCCAGCGCCAGACCCAGAATCAGCCCCTCGCTCCACCACGGCCCGCGCGCCAAATGCGTGAACCCCAGCATTTGCAGATAGTAATACCATGGGTGATCGTGCAGCCCATGCCCGCCGGCGCGCTCAAAGTACGTCGCATACGTCAACACTGAATCCAGCGGCCCGCGCCAGTGCCGAAAGAACGCCGAGTAAAACAAAACCGAAACCAGGACCGCTACCCCGGCCGCGACTACCAGGTCGCCCCACACCACGCCGTTCTTCTTGATCCCTTGATCCCTCGATCCCTCGATCCCTTTTTCAGGCTCTTCCCCGACCCCCTTCTCTGCGCCGCTCCTTCGCTGCCAAATCGCTACAACCCCCAGCGCCACCGCCATACACCCCAGGCTAATGATCGACGTCTCCTTCGTCGCATGCATCAGGCCTACCCCCACGCCGCCCAACAGCGCCCACCCCGGATTGGCCGTCTGCCAGTACCGCCAGCCCCCGCAGATCACCAGCAAGGCGAAAAACGCCAGCAGCATCTCCTGGATGTAGTACCGGCTGTAAAACGTCATGATGGGCGAAACGGCCGTCAGCGCCGCCGCCGCGAGCACAACTCTCCACCCCAGCCCATCCACCAGCAACAATAACAGCGCAATTATCCCGGCGCCGAATAGCGCCGGCCCCACCCGCAGTGTCTGCTCGTCGAGTTCCGCCAGACTCTGCGCCCCGCTCAGCCACACGAACGGGAACGTGGCGTAGTACAGCACCGGGCCGTGGTACTCGTGCGGGTCATACACGTAGTCGCCGGTCTGCCAGAGCGCCTCGAATTTGGCCGCGTGTACCGCCTCATCGCCGTGCATGGGCCGCAGCTCCAGCCGCGGCAGCCGCAGCGCCAAGCCCCCGGCCACAATCAGCGCGAAAATCAGGCGATACAGATGCTCAGGTTTCATTTGGCCGGCCGGGCGTAAACCTCGACCTCAATGTAGTGGTTCTGATCGTCCGCGGTGCTGCCTTTACTGTACAGACGAACATAGCGGGCGACCGCGGCCTTGCCCTCGATCAGCTTGCCCTCGTACGTCTCCCAGTACTCCTTGTCGCGTCCCAGCCCTAGCCCCGACGAATTATCGTGGTCGTTGTTGAACAGCGTGCGAACGTTTGTGATGAAATCCGGATCATCCGCGATCTGCACAACCACGTCGTGGTACACCCGCGCGTTGGCGTGATAGTGCCACACCAGGATGGCCCATATCTCGGCCTTCTCCTTCAGGTCAATCTGTACCCACTGCAAGCCCGGGCCCAGTTCGACGTAGCTGCCCTCGTCGGCCGAATTGTCGCCGTCCGTCACCAGCTTGATCGAGCCAATGATCGGTTCGTTATCGCTTGAAGTCACCGGCTTGCCTGCGGCCACGTTCACCGCCCCTTTGGCCGCCATGAACGGCGGGCGCGGCCCCTTGCGCGGCTCCTCAAGGTTGGTTCCCGGCGGCACGTGCTTGGGCGTGCCCCTGAACGCCGGCTTGGGCAGCTTGATATTGAGTGGAACCAGGTCACCGGCCGCCTTCGACTCCTTCGCAACTTCGCCCTGCGCCCCGGCGGCCCCGGGCGCCCCGTCATCGGCCAGCGATAGAACCGCTGCAACTATCAGCGTCGCGCTCAAGGCGGCCGGCAGCCGCGACAGCTTGCTCAATTTCATCATCGATACCTCTGCGCCTTCCGAGAAGGACCGAGACAACCAAGTACATAACCAATGCGATAACCAGTCCGATTCCGGCACGCTCGTGCAACAGGCTTAGCGATTTTTGCCCGGCCGTGCCGAATAGCGGCGTCATCGCCGCCGACATTGCGGTCATCGTCACAAATCCGCAAGTCACGCTGAGCCAGTAAACGACCGCCTGCGTTTTCTGCAGGGCGGAATTTGCAGACCCTGCCCAACAGCGACGGCGGGCGCTGCCGAAGTAGGCCGCTCCAGTCACTCCCAGAATCAGCAGCGGAGCGCCGAGCATGTGGATCAGCAGCGCCCAGCCCTCAGTTCGCCCCAGCGTCCATTTCGTTCCCAAGCCCGTAACCAGTTGAACGACCAGTCCAACCAAGCCCAAGCCGAGCACCAGCTTTTCCATCCGCGCGGCTCGAACCCCCAGACGCCCATCGCCGCCACTCGCCGACCCCGTGTTCAAGACCACGCGCAACAACAGCAGGGCCACGACCGCCGCGCTCGCGACTCCAAACCACTTGAAAGCCGGCCGGAAGACGAAACCCGCCGCCCAAGCCTGCACTTTCGCGCCATCCTCGCCGCGGAAACGATACATGGTCTGCACCGCCTCCGGCCCGGACGGCACGCCTGCGGCCGCAATCGACCCGCAATAAATCGGCGCCCCTAGTGCATGGCAGTCCGTACAGCCGCCAATGCCCAGCGCTTGCGTGGCCGGCCGGACATCGTGCGACAGCGACCAACGATACGGCGCGGTCGCTAACTGAATCGCGTTTGCCTGCTGCGGCGAAGGCCCGTGGCTTCCTTCTTCCGCCGGCGTCTCAAACGCCCACTTCTGCAATTCGCCCGACGGGCCGCGGCGATAAAGCAGGCCATCACGCACGTATACCGGCGTATGCCCCGCGTCAGTCTTGCCTAGTTGTTCCAGCACCGCGCCGATCTGCTCTTCAGTCAGCGCCGCGAGCTTCTCGGCAGACGCCTTGGAGCGCTTCGTATCCACCTTTTTGAGCGCCTTCAGGACTGAATCGAGGGCATAAGTTTCGACTCCCTCTTCAGTGAGCCGCGCCCAATACGCCGGCCAAATAAGGCGCTGCGGCGCAAGCTTGCGATCCGGCTGCGGGGCGAAGATCGGGCCAACGATGTTGGGCGGGGTATCCGCATCACGCTCGCGCGTCGCCAGTCCCAAGCCGTGCGCCAGCGAAGTCTGGAACCGGTGCGCGTCCATCTCCGGCCAGGGGCCCGAATGGCACGCGGTGCACGTAAGCTTCTCCAGGTGCACCGGCGGCAAGCCCCCGTGCTCCGGGCGCGGCGCCGCATAGCGCCCGCCCTGAGCCAGCTCTGCCTGCGAAGCTCCTTCCACCCCTAGATGGCAACCCGCGCAGGAAAACGCCGCCAGCCCGGCATCGCCGCGCTCACCGGCCTCGCCGTCGTAACCGCGCGCCATCATGTGATCCATGCCGTTGCGGTGGCAGTCGACGCAGAGCAAGCCCGCCGTCAAGTGCACGTCGCGGCAGGAGCGCTCTTCCGCCCTCGCTTTCGGACCCACCTCACGCACCGAATGGCAGTAATAGCAACGCTCATTCGGCGGCCGCCGCACGATGTTGAACAGTACGCGATCATCAACGTCGAAGCGCGATTTGTTCCAAACCATCCGCGGGCCGTCTCGCTCCGGGTGGTCTGGGCTCGGCGGCAACGCCGGATCCCAGTCATCCGGCGCCTTGCGTGCCTCGCCGCGAATCGCCGCCAAGCCCAAGGCCGCCGTCGGCGCCCACTTGAAATTCTCCGCCTCGATCTGCACGGCCGCTTCGGCCGGATCGTGTTGCAGGTCCGCGCTGTGGCAGAACATGCAGTCGATTTCCAGCGGTCCGGATACCGCCCAGCGCGCCTTCTCCGGCGCGCTGCGCAGCTCATCGGCGTCCGGCATCCCGTAGCCCCCGCCCGGCGTATGCCGCCCGAAGCGCTTGATGAACTTCCAGGAACTCAGCCCCGCGTCGGCAGGGTTAAACGTGCCCGCCCAGCCACGCCCCGAGATCGGCACTTGCGTGCCGCTCGGCAC
Organism: Phycisphaerae bacterium; assembly: GCA_012515775.1. Classification (GTDB taxonomy): domain Bacteria; phylum Planctomycetota; class Phycisphaerae; order UBA1845; family Fen-1342; genus JAAYXS01. The sequence goes on along the minus strand of JAAYXS010000092.1, from coordinate 8,761 downwards.
ATCAACCAGCAGCCAAGCCTCGCCGGGCCGCCCGGCCACCGCCCCGCCCTGCCTGGCATTGAAGTGCCAGCCCCCGGCAATCTCTCCGCATGGGTGGCATTTGCCGCAGGTCATGCGCGGCGAATAAGGCCCGGCCGACTCGTCCCGCGGATCGATCGCGACGCCGTTCTCATCGTACAGTGTCAGACGATGAACGTACGGCGCCCGGCTGCCGGTCTTCAGTTCGTTTTCTCTGCCGGCCTCCTGACCAAACGCTCGCGGCACACCTGCCAACAGGGCCAGGGTGGCGACCAGGCAGATGGTTATGCCGTTTACCAGGGGCATGCCCGCACTTAGAGCTTGGGCATGGCACCCCGCCCTCTTCGTCAGGAACCCATTTGCAGCCTGCCCTGCAATCAGACCTTGAACTCCTCCGGCTTGAACTCGCAGCGCTTCCCGCTCTCCACCGCCTCGTTCGCCTTCAACACCGATACGCAAACCTCGTACGCCAGATCGGCCGGGCAACTCAGCGGTGAGCCGGTCCGCACGGCGGTGAAAAAGTTCTCCAGGTGCAACTGGTGCGGCGGCTTCTGGCTTTCTTCAAGCAGCCGCTGACCTTCGGGGTCTTTCTCCCCGCTGGCGGTCAACGTCTCGCCGATCTTCAGCTCGATCGCTTCCCGGTCCATCAGCTCGACCTTATCGGCCTCGTTCTCCCACTCGCGGCGCTTGGCGGCCTGCTCGCGGAAGATATGCCCCTTCTTCGGATCTTCCGAGATGACCAGCGTGCCTTCGTCGCCCATGAACGTTTCGTAGTACCCGCCGTTGCTGGTCGTATTGAGAACTTCGTAGAACGCACGCACCGCCCCGGCGGCCGTCTGGTACTCGTAAATAGCCATCACATTGTCGTACCAGTCGCGGCCCTCCTGGTCGGTGTAATAGTCGAGCCCCCCGCTCGCCAGCACTGATCTCGGCGTGCTCTTGAGCACCCAGTTGAAGATATCAATCTGGTGCGAGCCCAGATCGGCCATCGGACCGCCGGAGAATTTGCGATACCAGCGCCAATTACAGAAGCGCTCCATCGTGTCATATCCATAACGTTTGAGCGCTTCCGCATCCAGCTCCTCACCTTTCGGGCAGCCGATCTCATAAAGCCGCGGCCGGTTCCACTGGCCATAGCAGTGCGTGATGCGCCCCAGGATCTTGTCCTTCTCGATCATCTTCAGCGCATGCCAGTAACGCGGATTGCTGCGGCGCTGGTGCCCAATCTGCAGCAGCTTGCCCGTCTCACGCATCGCCCGCACCATCTCCTGCGCGGACTGCGTCGTATTGGCCATCTCCTTTTCGCAGTAAACATGCTTGCCGGCCCTGAGGCAGGCGATCGTGTGCTCGGCATGCATCCAGTCCGGTGTCGCCACGATCACCGCGTCCAGATGCTTCTCCTTGTCCAGCATCTCGCGATAATCTTCGTAACCGTTCACCAACTGGTCGTACTTCTTCAGCGTGTTCGTGGCGTACCGCCGGCTATACGGCCAAATATCGCAGACCGCGACAAAACGGATGCCGGGAATCTTGAGGCAATTGAGCAGCAAGTTCCGACCCTGGCTGCCTGAGCCGATGATCGCGACCGCCAGCTCATCCCCCGCGGCCTCGCTCGCCGCCGCGCCCGTCGCCGCCTCCTTCGGCACCTGAGCCCAGGCCGGCACCGTCATGGCCAGCCCGGCCGCGGCCGCGGTCTGCACGAACTCTCTACGCGTAATCCCGGATTGGCTATTTCCCGCTTCGCCCATCATAGTTTGACCTCTCGGTAGGCTCCGTTTCGCCCATCCCTCCGTGCAGGGCTACTCTATCGCTGTAACTCGTAACCCGTCAAACCGTGCCCCGCCCCGTTGGGATAACTTCGGGGTTAGCTCAGCGGCCCGTCTTGAGTGCCCCCAGGCATGCTCGAGAATCGCACCGATCCAGAGCAGAGCTGGGGCGTACCGCCCCAAAACGGTGCAAGAACCCTCCGCATCCGGGCAGGTCCCGGCCCTGCACTGTGCCGACGACGACGCGGCGCGATGCACGAAGATCGTCGCATGCGACTTCGACGAGCTTGTCTGCCCGGCTTGTCGGGCCGCACGTAGCGCTGCCAAAACAGCTTGGCCGTACGGACTAATGGCGCGGCATCTGGGGGACCTTGAATCAGGCGCTGGGCGCGCGACGCGCCCAATAGGCGGTAGAGCGTCCGATGACCAGCCAAAGCAGCCTTTTCGGGACGAGCGCGAGCTTTTGCTGATCGCTTCCGGCGACGGGCGAAGCACGCTAACTCCGGCAGTTTCAACGTTTTACGTCGCATTCGACTGTCGCGTTGCCCACGCCTCCAACCTGCACGCACTGAAAAAACAGGGAATTCTGTGCAGCCGTCAGGCCTGCCAGCCGAAATCATGTTATACTTATTGGTGGAATTGACCCGCCGTGCGAACTGTCACCGGATGGTGGCGTGCCCCTTACGGGGATAGCCGACGGGTTTTCTTTTGCGCTCACCGTGGCCACACCTGTACGCGCAGTTCGCGGTGGCTAATTAACTGGCGGTAAACAAAACGGTCGGTCTTGTCGGCCCGAAACGACCGTGCGACGGCCCCGCACACCATGTCGGCAAGCTTGCAGCAGGTTGTTGTTGTGCGAACGCTCCGTCTTGACCTTGCGAACGGCCTTCGGGCCCTCCCTCGCGTTGACTTTCTTCGCCAAGTAACGGGCAAGCTGGGCGCGAAATTCCTCGCCGCCGCTCCGATCCAAAACGACGATTGCGTCGCGTAAGTACGCTTTCGCGTTTTGGAACACCAGGTTGACCGTGTACTTGTAGAAGGACGACTTGTATCGAAAACCCGGACCGGTGAGCTTGCGCTTATTCAACACTACGGCAAGATAGGAGAACCCGAATCTGGCCGCGTGCTGAAGAAACTGCTCCCGTATCTGCCGCCGGCTTTTGCTGAAATGAAACTCGGCCGCCGCTCCTACCTCAAGCCGGCCGCGCAGCTTGTCGATCAGCCGGTCACACGCTTGCGCTTCCTCGTGATCTTCGAAAAGCACCGCCGTCACCACGAAATAGGGGGACGATTGCCTATCCGGCTTCATTCCCGCGTCACCAGATTCATCAACGAACACCAGCATTTGCTATATCAATCTGGATTATGGTCCGGCGCGTTAGCTATCAACGCGTCGTCACCCTTGTGCTCCGAAGCCTCACAATTCCAATCCTGCGGAGGGCTCAGCGTGTCGGGCAAAAATGGCGGTGAGCAGCTTGTGTTTGCCCTAGCGCTTGTACTGTTAGGCGAACCTGCCGATGGGCGCCATTTCGAACCCGAGCGGTTTCAGTTTAGCCGACGATTCGGGCGCATTCTGGGGTTTCAGCCCGCGACCGTCCAGAAGCGCCCCAGCATCGAGCAACTACCTGGGCCGCCTCTCGCCCCGCGTCGGCGCAATTCGGAAATTCGCCTCCCTGCCCGGCTGAGCGACAGCTTCGGCTTCTTCACTCAGGACCCTCGACAACCGCCCGCCCGTCCGCAAAAATCCGCCTCAGCCGAGCCGAAACTCGAGCGGGTCCGCCGGGCCGCCCTGGGCTGCCCTCGAAGGAGATGAACGATGCGACGCTTCAACGTATTTGCTGTACTGACCATCGCAACCGTTTTTGCTGTCGCGGCCTACGCTGCTACGCGCCAAAACACAGGGCAACCGGCCCAAGCCGGACAACCGGTCAAACCAGCGCAACCGGCCCAAAACGTGCAACCGGCGCAAAACGAGCAACCAGCGCAACCGGCCAAACCCGCACAACCAGCGCAGCCGGCCCAACCTGTGCAACCGGGGAATTCGCAAGCTCCGACTGCCAGTGCCCCGGCTCAGACGCCGCCAGCCCCCTCGGCCGCGCCGCAACTGCGCATCAAGAAGATCGAGCCGGTGCCCGGCGGCGCCATTCAGCCCGCCACCAGCATGCCGGCTACCGCCAGCCAACCCACCATAATTGCGCCGGAGAGCATCAGCGTCAAAACGCCCACCCCCGCGGAGAAGGCGTTTGAGCGCCTAAAGTCGCTGGCCGGCACCTGGGAGATGGAGAACGCGCCGCTGGCCGTTCCCGAGGGAATCAAGGAGTTCAAGACCGTATTTCGCGTCACCTCCGGCGGCAGGACGGTGCAGCAGACCGACTTTCCCGACACGGTGCGCGAGTACGTCAACATCTTTCACATGGACGGCGATTCGGCTTTGATGGTCACGCATTATTGCCCGCTGAACCACCAAACGCGCATGCGCGCCACAAACTTCGATGATCCGCAACGGCTGTCGTTCGTCTACCATGACAGCACCAACCTGGACGTGGTCATGCACCGCCATTGCCACAACACGAGTATCACGTTCATTAGCGACGATCGCATACAGCAGGACTGGGCTTTCTGGGCCAACGGCGAGCAGTATCGCGTCCGCAGCGCCACCTGGAAGCGGGTGAACAACTAACCGAACGCCAACCGCAACCGCGGCCACCCTCTTCTCACGCGCGCCGGCTTGCCGCCCCTGAGGACCGGTCCATAATTGCCGGGAACCTCTGATATGGCGGTGCGTTCATGACAGAGCCGGATCATTTTTCGCCGACAACGCTCCCACAGCCCGGCGCGCAGGTCAAAAAGCGCCGCCGCTGGCCGGCTTTGCACTGGCAAATACTCATCGGCCTGATCGTCGGTGCCGTCGCCGGTCTGATCGCGAATCGCCTCGGACACGGCCCGGACGGCGTGGCCCACCCGAGCCTGACCTGGGCCATCGAGAACGTCGCGGAACCGCTCGGGCAGATCTTCCTGCGTTTGATATTCATGGTCGTGCTGCCGCTGGTGTTCTCGGCGCTGGTCTTGGGCGTCGCGGGCATCGGCGATGTCCGCCGGCTGGGGCGCGTCGGCCTGAAGACGCTGCTCTTTACGGTGGGTTTGTCCGCGATCTCCGTCGTCATCGGCATCAGCCTGGCGAATACGTTGCGACCCGGCGAGCGCCTTTCAGCCGAGCAGCGCGCCGCCTTGAGCGCCCAGTATGAGGAGCAGGCCGGGCGCGAGCTGGCCCAGGCACGCCAGGCCAAGCCGTTGCGGGACGCGCTGCTCGATCTCATTCCGCGGAATCTACTGCGCGAAATGGTGGGGGCGGTGGACGGCTCGTCGCCCGGCGGCGGCATGCTGGCGGTGATGTTCTTCGCGCTGATCTTCGGCATCGCGCTGACACTGACGCCCGAGCGCACCCAACCGTTGATCGCCGTGCTGGAGGGAATCTACGACGTCGTGATGGTCATCGTCGGTTTGGCCATGCGCCTAGCCCCGCTGGCTGTGGCGGCCCTGGTTTTCGCCCTTTCGGCCCGGCTGGGAGCCGACATACTTAAAATGCTGGCGTGGTACATGGCAACCGTGCTGGCCGGCCTGGCGCTGCACTTCTTCGGCGTGTACTCACTGATGCTGGCTCTGGTAGCCCGCATGAATCCGTTGCGGTTCTTCGGGCGTGTTTCCGACGCAATCCTGACCGCGTTCGGCACATCGTCCTCAAATGCCACGTTGCCGGTTTCGCTGCGTGTCACGGAGGAAAACCTGGGCGTGCGGCGCGAAATCGGGAACTTCGTGCTGACGGTCGGCTCAACCGCCAATCAGAACGGCACCGCCCTTTATGAGGGTGTCACGGTCCTGTTTCTGGCGCAGGTCTTCGGCGCGGACCTGACCCTCGCCGAGCAGATCAAGGTCGCGGTCATGTGCGTGCTGGCGGGCATCGGGACGGCCGGCGTGCCGGGCGGCTCGCTGCCGTTGGTAGTGGTGGTGCTGCAGTCGGTCGGCGTGCCGGCCGAGTCGATCGGCATCATCCTGGGCGTCGATCGCCTGCTGGACATGTGCCGCACCACACTGAACGTCACGGGCGACATCGCCGTCGCCGCCTGCGTGGATCGCTCGGATGCTGCGGCAAGAATGCGGAGGGAGGCGCAGGGTGTTAGAACAGGTTGTGGAGGCTAGCTCGGATTGTCGTCGTCGCTCCCAGACGACCGGCCCTCGGTCGCATTACGGCCATCCACCTCTTCCGTCGCCGCCCGAATCTGTTCCTCCGAGATGCGGTACTGACTCCACGCATCTACATACTTCGTAGGCTTGCCACTGGCCGTCGGCCGCGCTATCGCCCGCCCGATCCCGATGAATGTGTAGGCCCCAATTGCAAACGCCAGTATTGCCAGAAAACAGCCCAGCATGATCGCCACCAACCGCGAAAGCTCGGCTATTACCACTTCCCGGCCCACTTCGCCCGCCGCCATGCGCGCCACACTGGCCGAAAGCCGATTGGTAATGAAGAAGTACAGCGCCACGCATACCAGCAACAGCAGCGCGTACGTGATCAGCAGCACTGCCATTCTTCCGGAGAGACTGCGGCGGGCTTGCGGCATTAATCTTCCTTAACTGTCCCAGTTGGCGCGCGGGTTCTGCGGAACCTCCCGGCTCAGGCTTTCCAACAGCTCGCGTGCCCGTGGGGTGAGCGTCTTGGGCGGAATTATGCGCACTGCCGCCAGCAAATCACCGCGCGTGCCGCGGCGCGCGTCGTGAGCTCCGCGCCCCCGCAGCCGCAGCTTGGTCCCGCTCGCTGTGCCCGGCGGAACCGACACAATCGTCCGCCCCTCCGGCGTGGGCAGTTCCACGCGCGCCCCCAGGGCGGCCTCGCTCAGCGTGACCGGCAAATCCATCACCACGTCCAAACCCTCGCGCCGGTAGTACGGATGCGGCCGGATCTTAACGCGAATCAGCAAATCGCCGCGCCCACCCGCGCCCGGCTGCCCGCGCCCCGGCACGCGAATGCGCTGCCCGTCGTTGACGCCGGCCGGGATGCGCACCTCGAGGCGCTCGCTGCCTTCAGGGCCCTGTAAGACCACCTCGCGCTTCGTGCCGTGCAGCGACTCGTCGAACGAGATCTCTACGGGATACTCGATATCTGCGCCGCGCGGCAGCTCGGCCCCGCGCACTCGCGTCCGCCGCGCCCCACGCCGCTCACCTACGCGCCCGGGGCCCCGCTGGAAAAACTGCTCGAAAATGCTGGTCAAATCCCCCAGATCGCCGAAATCGAACTCGACCCCGAACGGCTGTTCGGCCGGCCGGCCGCGGCCCCAGGTGTGAAACTCCGGCCGTGGGCCGCCCGCCCCGAAACGGTCATACTGGGCTCGCCGCTCCGGGTCGCCCAGCACCTCGTACGCCGCCTGCACTTCCTTGAACTTCCGCTCGGCGGCCTCCTTGTTCTGCGGATTCCGGTCCGGATGGTACTCTTTGGCCAGCCGGCGATAAGCACGCTTGATCTCTTCGGGACTGGCGTTGCGGGCGACGCCCAGAATCTGATACGGGTCCTTGTTGTTCATGACCCTCGAAAGTCCCTCGCGTTCGTACGTGGCCGGCCCGCTGACGGACCGTGCTTAGGGTATTTCGGATAATAGCCTGTAAGCTTCCTCCACGTAGCTAGTCTGCGGGAATTCATCGATGATGCTGCGGAGCGTTTTTCGGGCATCCTCCCATCGGCCGGCCTGGATGAAATTGCGCGCCCGCGCCAGCCGGTCTTCGCAGACTTTCCGGGCGTCATTGTCAAGGACGATCTGCCTGAGCGTCTGATTTGCGTCTATGCGGTCGCGGATAACTTTGGCGGTTTCAGCCGCCTTGGTCCCACTATATTCCACCTCGATTTTCTGCAGCGCGCCATAAGCTTCGCCGAATTTGCGCCGCCATAGCTTCTCGGCTGCTGAGACGAGCTTCGTCTGAGCTTCATCTTCACGCCCCAGTTTGTCCGCAACCTGGCGCACCTGCGGATACTGGTCTTTGAGAAGGCGCAACCGGCGCCGGGCAGCCTTGCCACACCCGGCCACCTGAAACTCTTTTATGACTTCACTGATGACCTTCACGCCCTCTTCGTATTCGCGCCTCTCGATCAACGCCAAGCCTTGATGCAGCCGATCCCGCCCAATGGCGTCGACCAAATCAATCATCTCCTGGCAACGCACCTTCAAGCGGTCATCCGCCAAGGCCAGCTCCTCGGCTTCGCGCGCTTTGACGAAGGCCTCCTGATAGTCTTGCCGCATCAAGGCCTCGCGCGCGGCCTGCAACGCCTTGAGCGCTTTCTCGGCGTGGCGTGGATGCGTCCGAAACGGCGGAGCCTCCTCAAAAACGAGCTTGAACACCTTTTGCCCTATCGCGTTCCCATCAGGAACGCCGGAATGGACGACCACACCGCTCGGATCAATCACCACGACACGCGGCATATCCTTGGGCTCGATCTTGTATGCTTCCGCCGCACGCGAGCCCACCGCGATCGGAAAGAAAATGTGTTCCTGCCGTATCAGGTCCTCAACCGTCTTGCGGCCGGCCGAGGTTACGCCAATCACGAAAACGCCCGCTTGGCGAAGCTGGTTTTCGTGGATGTTGCTCCAACGCAGCAAGAGTTTCTGCTGTGGCTGCCAGGACTCCCAGAAAAACAGCACTACCACCATGCCGCGCAGCTCGGATATCGACAGCGACTTGCCGTCCGTGTTCAGCCAGTCGATCGCGTCCACATCCGGGGCGAAGTCGCCCTCTTCCAGATCCGCCCGCGCCACGAGCGGTAGCAACAATCCCACCAGCACTGCGACTAGCAAGACTCGTTTCATTGTGCATCTCCGAGGCACACAGGGTAGCCCCCGGCCAACGGCAGCCCGCATAGTTATATCGCGCCCCGTTCCCAACTCAAGCCGCACATCCGGCTGGCTCCGCCCGGACCAATCCGACAAGGCCCT
>JAAYXS010000637.1 GCA_012515775.1 Phycisphaerae bacterium | reverse complement strand
TGCTGAGATGGCGTACCGGGATCGTTTTTTGGCCGCCGGAGGTTCGCGTAATAAGTTCCGGTAAAAAGCACCCCTTTTCGGATTCCGTCAAACGAGCGGCCCAGGCCAACTGGTTTGGGCCGTTTGCTTGCGCCGCCGTCGCCCGTTAATAGTTATCGGCCGCCCCCCCGCCGGGGCCCGCAACTGGCACTAATCGGCCTTCATTTCCTTTTCAGCCCTTCGTCAGGACCGTCGGCTATCGACTCCTATCATCTAGCCGCACAGGACGCGCCGAGGATGCCGGCTGGCGAAGGCGTGCCGTGTTTCGGGAGGCGCACGGACGGCGTCTCGACAGTACCGCAAAACGCGAATGGGTGCCTATGCTGGTCTATCCTGGGTCGCCGTATCCGCTGGGGGCAGTCTTCGACGGCAACGGTACCAACTTCTCGTTGTTCTCCGAGGCCGCCGAACGGGTGCAAGTGTGCTTCTTCGACGACGACGGTAACGAGACCGCGGTGGATTTGCCGGAGCAGACGGCGTTCTGTTGGCACGGGTACTTCCCGACGATCAGCCCGGGCCAGCGTTACGGGTACCGCGTGCATGGTCCCTGGAACCCGCGCGAGGGCCAGCGCTGCTGCGCCGCCAAGCTGCTGCTCGACCCATACGCCAAGGCCATCGCGGGCGAGCCGCGTTGGAACCCGGCGCTATACGCCTACCGGCTCGACGACCCGAGCGGCCCGCCGAACGACACGGACAGCGCCCCGTATATGCCGAAGTGCGTAGTCGTGAACCCTTACTACGACTGGTCGCGCGATCACCGACCGGGCTACAGCCTGAACGAGAGCATCATTTACGAGCTGCACGCAAAAGGTTTTACGGCGCGCTTCCCGGATATTCCGCCCGAGCTGCGCGGAACCTACGCCGGCCTGGCACACCCGGCGGTGCTGAAATACCTGACCAGCCTGGGCGTGACGGCGGTCGAGCTGATGCCGGTACACCAGTTCGTTCACGAACAACACTTGCAGGAACGTGGGCTGCGCAATTACTGGGGCTATAACTCGATCTCTTACTTTGCGCCGCACAATGAATATGCATCCGTCAACAAGATCGGCCAGCAGGTGCAAGGCTTCAAAGCGATGGTGCAACACCTGCACGACGCCGGGCTGGAGGTGATCCTGGACGTAGTCTACAACCACACAGCCGAGGGCAACCATTTAGGCCCGACGCTCTGCTACAAGGGGATAGACAACGCCGCCTACTACCGCTTGCACCCGGACAAGAAAGAGTACTACATGGACTACACCGGTACCGGCAACAGTCTGAATATGCGCCACCCGCACGTCTTGCAGCTCATCATGGACTCGTTGCGCTACTGGGTAGTCGACATGCACGTAGACGGTTTCCGTTTCGACCTGGCGGCCACGCTGGCCCGCGAACTGCACGATGTCGATCGCCTGTCGGCCTTCTTCGACATCATCCACCAGGACCCGGTCCTCAGCCAGGTGAAGCTGATCGCCGAGCCGTGGGACGTGGGCGAAGGCGGCTACCAGGTCGGCAAGTTTCCGCCGCAATGGTCGGAGTGGAACGGCAAGTACCGGGACGCGGTGCGCGATTACTGGCGCGGGCGCGAGGGCAGCCTGGGCGAGATCGCCACGCGCTTCTCGGGCAGCGCCGACCTGTACGAGGGCACCGGCCGCCGCCCGCACGCCAGCGTGAACTTCGTTACCTGCCATGACGGCTTCACGCTTAACGACCTGGTGACGTACGACCACAAGCACAACGGACTCAACGGCGAGGACAACGCCGACGGCAACAACGATAACCGTTCTTGGAATTGCGGCGTGGAAGGCCCGGCGGACGACCCCAAAGTCAACTCCCTGCGGGCGCGCCAAAAGCGCAACTTCATGGCCACCCTGCTGCTCTCGCAGGGCATCCCCATGCTCTCGCACGGCGACGAGATCGGCCGCACGCAAAACGGCAACAACAACGCCTATTGCCAGGATAATGAAACCACCTGGGTCGACTGGCAGAACCGCGACGAGGCACTCCTGGCATTCGTGACGGAAATGATCCGGCTGCGAAAGGAGCACCCCACGTTCCGTCGCTGGAAATGGTTTCAGGGGCAGACCAGCTTGTCGCGCGGCATACAGGATATCGCCTGGTACGGTCCGGACGGTGCCGAAATGACCGAGGACGACTGGAACGGCAAAGCTCTGCAAGTGTTCCTCTCGGGTAGTCTCGACGCCATGGACGCACGCGGCCAGCCCATCGTCGATCGGGATTTCTTCGTCCTGTTCAACGCCCAGGAAGTGCCGGTCAGCTTCACGCTCCCGCGGCGCGGCGACGACCGCAAATGGGAGCGGATTGTGGACACCGCCGTCGCGAGCCTGGACGAGAAGCTGGTATACCCCGAGGGGGCTCAGGTAGCTGTCGAAATGCACTCGCTGGTGGTGCTGTGCAATGTCTGAGCCGCCGCAGCCGCCCGTCAGCGCAACCTACCGTATTCAACTCACCCCCGATTTCGGCTTTGACCAGGCTGCGGCCCAGGTGGACTACTGGGCCGCGCTCGGAGTCACGCACCTCTATTGCTCGCCCTACCTGGAGTCTCACCCTGGCAGCCAGCACGGCTACGACGTCATAAGTCACACTCGTGCCAACCCCGAACTGGGCGGCGAAGAAGGCCGCGCGCGACTGGCACAGGCCCTCGCAACCCATGGCATCGGACAAGTGCTGGACATTGTCCCGAACCACATGGCAGCCACCAGCCGCAACTCCATTTGGCAGGAGGTGCTCAGAAATGGGCCGAACAGCCGCTACGCAAATTTCTTCGACATAGACTGGCAAACGCGGCAGCCGCGCTTGCGCGGCCGGGTCATTCTGCCCATACTCGGCGACCATTACGGCCGGACATTGCGGGCCGGACAGCTCAAACTGCAGCGCGTTTCCGGCTCCTTCGGCTTCCAGTACTTCGAGGAAACGTTACCGCTGGCTCCTGAAACGCTGACTGAATTGCTTTCACCGGCGGCGAAGAAGTGCCGCTCGGACGAACTGGCTTTCCTCGCCGACGCGCTGGCACGCCTGCCGCAAAACACCACGGCCGAATCCGGCGCTAAGCGCAGTCGCGACGAACAAGTGCTCTACGCGCAGCTTGCCCGCCTTCTAAGTGAGCAGCCGGCGATTGCAGCCGCCGTTGATGAAGTGATCGCTGAAATCAACGGCGAAATCGACAAACTGGATGGCCTGCTCAGCCGGCAGCACTACCGCCCTGCTTACTGGCGCAGCTCGCTCAGCGAGCTGAACTACCGCCGCTTCTTCAATATCACCACGTTGGTTGCGCTGCGCGTGGAGGAGCCGGAGGTCTTCGCCGAAAGCCACGCCCGCGTGCTGGAATGGGTGCGATCCGGCGCGGTTCAAGGCCTGCGCGTCGATCACATTGACGGCCTGCGCGACCCGTTGCAGTACCTGCGGCGTTTGCGGTCCGCCGCACCGCAGGCCTGGATCGTGCTCGAAAAGATTTTGCAACGCGGCGAGCGGCTGCCCGAGACCTGGCCGGTGGCCGGCACGACCGGCTACGACTTTCTCAATCAAGTCGGCGGATTGTTCGTCGACCCGACGGCCGAGCGGCGCCTGACCGAGTTCAACCGGGCCTTCACGGGCGAACCGCGGGACTCTGCCGAAGTGGCCCACGACCAGAAGCTGGTGATGTTGCGGCAGTTCTTCGACGCCGACATTCAGCGGCTGACTGAAATGCTGCTCGAGGTGACCCAGGACAGCCTGACTTATCGCGATCTTGCCCGGCGCGATCTGCACAACGGCCTGCGCGAGCTGCTGGCCTGTTTTTCCGTGTATCGAACATACATCCGGGCAGCGCTGGGCGACATTGCCGAGGCGGACGCCGCTCGCGTCGAACACGCGATCGAAGCCGCCCGAGAACATGAGCCGGAGCTGGACCCGCTCGTGTGGGACCTGCTGCGCGATCTGCTGCTGTTGCGGCTGACCGGCGGCGTCGAAGCCGAGTTCGTCATGCGCTTCCAGCAACTGTGCGTGCCGACCATGGCCAAAGGCGTAGAGGATACGGCCTTTTACCGCTTCAGCCGGCTGCTCTCACTGAATGAGGTCGGCGGCGATCCGGGGAAGTTTGGAACGTCCCTGGCTGAATTCCACCGCTACTGCACCGAACTGCACGAGCGCTGGCCGGAAACCATGACCGCCACGTCCACCCACGATACGAAGCGCGGCGAGGACACACGCATCCGCATCAGCCTGCTTTCGGAAATACCCGAGCTTTGGGTGGAGGCGGTGCGGCGCTGGGCCGAGATGAACGAGCGCCACCGGCGCGGCGGCGCGCCGGATCGCAGCAGCGAATACCAGCTTTACCAGACGCTGGTCGGGGCCTGGCCGATCACTCTGGAGCGCCTGTGGCCGGTCATGCTGAAGGCGGTGCGCGAAGCCAAGCGTGGAACCTCGTGGATAAGCCCGTCCGCCGAGTATGAAGAAGCGCTGCGGACGTTCGTAACCGGCGTGCTGCAGGACCGCGAATTCGTCGCTGATTTCGAGCGCTTCCTTGCGCCCCTGCTCGAGCCGGCATGCATCAGCTCGTTGTCCCAAACGCTCATCAAGTACACGGCCCCCGGCGTCCCCGACCTGTACCAAGGCGCCGAACTGTGGGATTTGCGCCTGGTCGATCCCGACAATCGCCTGCCCGTCGACTATGACCTTCGGCGGCGAATGCTGGCCGAACTGGAAGGATTAACGCCCGAAGCCATCTGGCGCCGCGCCGCATCCGGACTGCCGAAGCTGTTCCTTATCAAGCGGGCACTACAACTGCGGCGGCGCCGTCCGACACTTTTTGCGCGCGGCGCAAGCTACCAGCCGCTTCTGGCCGAGGGCGAGAAGGCGGATCACGCCGTGGCATTCGTGCGCGGCGGCGAGGCGCTGACCGTGGCGCCCCGCCTGGTAATCGGCCTGCGCGGCGAGTGGGGCGAGACGAGGCTGAACGTCCCGGAGGGCGACTGGCAAGACGTGTTCACCGGCCAGTCCGTTCGCGCCGGCCGCGTGCACGTAGCCGATTTGTTGGCGCGTTTTCCCGTGGCGTTGCTGGAACGGCAGGGAGGCGAACCATGAACACTTGCCGTGTCTGGGCGCCGAACGCGCGCGAGGCCGAATTGGACCTCGGCCACAGCCGGACGGTGATGACTCGCGCCGCGGGTGGTTGGTGGTCTGGCGATGCGCCGGCAGGCGAGTTCGATTATGCATTCCGCATTGACGGCGGGCAGCCCCTGCCCGACCCGCGCTCGATGTGGCAGGCGGAGGGTGTATTCGGCAAGTCGCGTCAAGTCGACCACAGTCGCTTTCAGTGGACGGACCAGGCTTGGCAGGCCCCGCCGTTGGCTTCCGGCGTCATATATGAACTCCACGTCGGCACGTTCACGCCGCGCGGGACGTTTGATGGCGTTATTGACAAACTTGACTGCCTGCGCGGCCTCGGCATCAGCTTCGTCGAGCTCATGCCGGTCAACGAGTTCGCCGGTTCGCGCGGCTGGGGATACGACAGCGTCAACTTGTATGCACCGCACCATGCGTACGGCGGACCGGATGCTCTTAAACGCCTGGTGAATGCCTGCCACGGGCGCGGTTTGGGCGTCATCCTCGATGTGGTGTACAACCATACGGGGCCGGAGGGCTGCTTCCTCCCGCAGTTCGGGCCATATTTCACTGAACGCTACCGCACGCCCTGGGGCCCGGCCGTGAATTTCGACGACCGCGGCAGCGACGAAGTGCGGCAGTTCGTCATCCAAAACGCCTTGATGTGGCTGCGCGATTACCACATCGACGGCCTGCGGCTGGATGGCGTGCACGCGATATTCGACCAGTCCGCAGTACACATTTTGGAGGAATTGGCGGGCGCCGTGCGGCGCCTGGAGGCGGAACTGGGCAGACACTTGTTCCTCATCGCCGAAAGCGACCTCAACGACCCGCGCCTCGTGCGGCCGCCGGAAGCCGGCGGGTACGGGTTGGACGCAATGTGGAGCGATGATTTTCACCACGCCTTGCACACGGTCCTTACGGGCGAACGTGACGGATACTATGAGGACTTCGGCCGGCTGGCGGATTTGGCGAAGGCCTTCACAGATGGGTTTGTCTACGACGGGCGTTACTCGGCGTATCGCGGGCGGCGCCACGGCCGGCCGGCTCGCAGCTTGTCGGCATCGCGGTTTGTGGTGTTCTTGCAGAACCACGACCAGGTGGGCAACCGAGCTTTGGGCGAGCGGATCGGGCACCTCGTCAGCCCGCCTCGCGCGCAGATTGGCGCCGCCCTGGTCTTGATGTCGCCTTTCGTACCGCTGATTTTCCAAGGCGAGGAATGGGGCGCGTCGACGCCCTTTCAGTTCTTCACTGACTTCAGCAGCCCCGAACTGGCCGAAGCGGTGCGCCAGGGGCGGCGGCGCGAATTTGCGGCGTTCGGTTGGGATCCGGCCAAGATTCCCGATCCGCAGGCGTTGCGGACTTTCGAAGCCTCGCGACTCAACTGGGACGAGCTTGCCCGCGCGCCGCACGCGAAAATGCTGGAATGGTACAGGCGTCTGATCGCGCTGCGCAAAGAGCGCCCGGAACTGCGCAATGGCCGGCTGAATGAGGTGCGTACGCGGTTCGACGAGGGCGCGGGCTGGTTAGCGATCCGGCGCGGGACGACAGCCTTAATATGCAACTTCTCGCCGCGGCAACAGCAAGTGCGCCTGGATTTCGGCGAGGCCGGCTCGGGCGGTCAGTCATGGCGTCCACTACTCGCGTCGGGTACTGAATACGCGCTGTCCGGCGACAGTATCGAATTGGGCGCTGAGTCGGTCGTCATCCTCGGAACGTAGCACGGAGACGGGAATTCTAAATCCGACAACCAATGACCGATAACTGACAACCTCCGGCCCGCGCGGTAAGATCCAGGGCACACAGGTCATCATTACATAAGGAGAGGAGAAGACATGTTTGCCCGACATCTCGTAGCGGTTGCACTGGTTGGCAGCATCTCCATCGTGGCATTTGCGGCTGAGCCGCGGATCGAAGTCACTCCGACCGGTCAGAAAGTGATCGTAGAAGCGTCTGCAACCGACGGAACCGTAGTCACACGCGGTGGCGGCGTGCCCTACGGCACTTCGCCGGACTGGCAGAACACGCTGCGCCGCCAGGTGAGCGGCCTGGTAATCGCCGACGTGAACGGCGACAACTGGAACGACCTAATCGTCGGCTGCTACCAGTCCCAGAGTTACCCCCCCTACCCCGACTGGGAAAACCTCATCTACTTCAACGTGGGCGGCGAGCTCGAGGCGGAGCCGTCGTGGATTTCCAGCGACGAAGTCCACACTAACGACGTCGCGGTCGGCGATCTCAATGGCGACGGCTTCCCGGATATCTTCTCCGCCAATGGCGGCAGCGCCTTCTCGCCGTCACGAATCTACTGGGGCAGCGCCACTGGCCCCAGCACCACGCCCGGCTGGACGGCCACACTGCCAATGGCCAGTTGGGCGACGGCCGTGGCCCTGTTCGACGTCGATAATGACGAAGATCTGGACGTCATGACGACCAACCAGGGCGTCTCGCCGCTTCCGTTCCGGCCGATGTACATGTTCTACAACAATGGTTCCGGGCCGGCGAGTTCGCCCGGATGGCAATCGGCCGAGGAGTCTATCCAAAGCGCTGTCGCGGCCGGCGATTACAACAATGACGGCTGGATCGATATCGCCGTCTCGAAATGGTCCAATGGCTTCGAGAGCGGCATATACCACAATGCCGGCGGCTCGCTCCAGACCACGCCCATCTGGACAACCGGCGTCAGCGACACCGACAAGGGCGTCGCCTGGGCGGACGTCGACGGCAATGAGTGGCTCGACCTGGCCCTGGGCCACGATCCGACGCGCCTCTACAGCAACACCGGCGGCGCACTGAGCCTGACGTGGTCGGCGGTGGGAACGCACTTCGGCCACCAGGATCTCAAATTCTGCGACGTCGATCGCGACGGCTGGCCGGACCTGGCGGAGATTCACTTCTCCAACGGCAAGGTGCAAATCTACCGTAACAATGCCGGCGTTCTGGATGCATCGCCGACGTGGGTATACGACTCGCCGGCCGCCGGGACTGCGATCGCTTTCGGCGACATCAACGGCGACGGTTGGCACGACCTGGCGGCCGGCTTCTCTGGGCAGCCGTGCATCTCGATCTTCTACGCTCAGCCGCCGGCACTGGAGGTGGGCGACTTGAACTGCGACGGGCGGATCAACGTGTTCGACATCGATCCGTTCGTGTTGGCGTTGACTGACGAGACCGGCTACGCGGCCGAGTACCCGTACTGCGACTGGCATCTGGCCGACATAAATGGGGATGGGTCGGTGAATGTGTTCGACATTGATCCGTTTGTCGCGGTGCTGACGGGAGGATGAACGGCGAAAGCGCCACACTGCTTGAAGTGCGCGGGGGGCAGAGTGATAAAGTGATAAGGTGATAGAGTGATAAAGGGGCGATCGGCAGCAGTGCCTTAACAACTGCCCCGCGCGATCGCCCAGCACAAACAGCCAGATGGCGACCATCGGCACCAGTAGAAGCGCCGGTGCGAATGCTACAGTGAGCAGCCCCAATGCGGCACCCGCGGCCAGCAGGCGGGGCCACGATTGACGCTCCTGGACATAGACCAGGGCCGCCCACGCCACCACTACCAGTAGCAGGTGCAGCGAG
>JAAYXS010000091.1 GCA_012515775.1 Phycisphaerae bacterium | reverse complement strand
TGGCGACCCCAGTTTTCCAATGCGGCGAGTACGTGCTCGGCGTGGTCGGTCTCCGGGTGGAAGGGGTATTCCAGGAAGTCTTCCAAATACCAACGCAGTTCGCGGATGAGGTTGCTGTTGGGACGGCCCTCAACCGGGAAGGTGTTCGGCGGCTGGACCGCGGCGGCGGGGGCGCGCTTGGCGTCGTCGCTGCTCAGGCGAATGACCTCGAACTGGGGCGGGTCTTGTCCAGCTATGTGTTGGATACGCAAGGTGCTCATGGATGCGGCTCCCCGTTTGCCGCCGGGAAGGCGCTTACGTCACGCGATTGGCGAAGGCGGCGTTGAGAGGAACGATTGCACAATAGCGGAGGGGGAATGTGGGGTCAACGGCAGACAGTGGAGAGTCGGAGGAGACAGTACAGGGGCAGGTCGCGCGTGGCGAGGAGCGGGCAATTTCGGAGCAGTGGAGTCCAGAGTGAGTGCGGGTGAGCGGCCGGCGATAGGACCAATAGAACGGATAAGACGAATGGGCCTTGCGGCGCGCGGTGCGGGCACTGCCGGAGGCGGTTGCGTCCGTGGTGGAGCATGCGCTGGAGACGGGGATGTAGGCCGGTCGTTTTCCGAAAGCAGGCACAGACAGCAGGCGCGGCGAGGCCGCACCCTGCGATGAGGGGCTGGCCTTGGCCGCACGGAGTAGTCGAGGGCTTGAGGGCCGGCGCGCAATGGCGGCCCGAGGTGCTGACAGTATGATGTTCGCCGGGGCGGCAGCCCGGACTAATATTGTGTGATGCCGGCCGGCACCGAAGAAACCCGGCCGCGCTACGCCCGAAAAGGCAAGTGCGTTCGATGAATCTCGGTAAACTACTGGTAATAGCGGGCCTGACACTGATCATTATCGGGGCGCTCATCTGGGGTCTTGGGCGGCTGGGCATCCGGCGATTGCCGGGGGACATCTACTATCAAAGCGACAACGTCCGCATCTATATCCCCATCGTCACCTGCCTGGTGCTATCAATTCTGCTGACGGCGGTCATTTGGATCTGGCAGTGGCTGGGCCGGCGCTGATTCAGGCTCGGAGAACTCATCGCCGCCGGAGTGCGCCGGAAGCGGAATAGGCCGCGCGTCGGGCGACTTCTCCCGTTTCATCTCGGCGAATTTCTCCTGGTCGAGCAGACGTTCAAATGTCTGCCGGTCGATTGTCTCGCGCTGCAACAACTCGCCGGCGATCCGCTCCAGCTCGTCGCGGTGCTCGGTGAGCAGGGACCGGGCCTTCTGGTGACACTCATCCAGGATGCGGCGCACCTCCTCGTCCACTTCGCGGGCCGTTTCCTCGCTGCAGTCGCGTTGCATCAGCCCGTCTTCTCCGGGAAGGCGCCCATCCCGAACCGCGCACTGGATAAGCCCCAGGCGCTCGCTCATCCCGTACAAACAGACCATTTGCCGCGCCAGCGTCGTGGCGCGTTCCAGGTCACTCTGGGCGCCGGTCGAAATGGTATTGAAAATCACTTCCTCCGCCGCACGCCCCCCCAGCAACCCCGTGATCCGGTCGATCAACTCCTCGCGCGTCATCAGAAACTGGTCCTCCGTCGGCATCTGCAGGGTGTAGCCGAGCGCGGCCCGCCCGCGCGGCACGATGCTGATCTTGTGTACCGGGTCGGTGTGGCGCGAGTAGGCCGCGACGATCGCGTGCCCGACCTCGTGATACGCGACGCGCCGTTTCTCGGCATCGTTCAGGCGGCGGCTCTTGCGTTCCGGACCGGCCACGACCTTCTCCACGGCCTCCTCCAGGTCCGACTGCATGATGCGTTGATGGCCCTTGCGCACCGCCAGCAAGGCCGCCTCGTTCAGCGCATTGGCCAGATCGGCCCCGGAGAAGCCGGGCGTGGCCTGCGCGATGCGCCGCAGGTTCACCTCGGGATCCAGCGGCTTGCCGCGCGCGTGAACCCGCAGGATCGCTTCGCGTCCGTTCAAATCCGGCGCATCCACGATCACTTGCCGGTCAAAGCGCCCCGGCCGCAACAGCGCCCGGTCGAGCACGTCCGGCCGGTTGGTGGCGGCCAGGATGATCACGCCGGTATTGGCCTCGAAGCCGTCCATTTCGACCAGTAGCTG
>JAAYXS010000636.1 GCA_012515775.1 Phycisphaerae bacterium | reverse complement strand
TATTGGTCAATCCATATGATCTGGATGGCGTGGCGGAGGCGTTAAGGCGCGCGGTCGGGATGTCGCGCCGGCAGCGCCAACCCGCGATGTGCCGCATGCAGCGGATTTTAAGCCGGCAGGACGTGCACTGGTGGGCAAACCAGGTGCTTCAGGCCTGCGAAATGGTCAAGCGCCCTTCGGGGGTGCCGATTGAAATGGATATAGCGTCGCAGGAGCATCCTTCGTGACTGAGCTGCAACAGCGCTTGGACGACCTTTCCCGCGCTCCAGTGCTGCTCGTGGCGAGCGACTTTGACGGCACGCTCGCGCCCATCGTTTCGGAGCCGGGCCGCGCGGAAGCAAATCGCGAATCGCTGGTTGCGCTGCGGGCCCTGGCCGAGATGCCCCAGACGCACGTCGCGATCATCTCGGGGCGGGCGCTTTCCGATCTTGCGGCGAAAACCCTGGACTTCGAGCGCCTGCACCTGGTCGGAAGCCACGGCAGCGAATTCGAAGCCGGAATCACCACTCCGCTGACGCCGGAGGCCCAGGCCCTTCTCGAGCGGATCAAGAAAGAGGTCCAGGATATCGCGGCCGCAGCCCCCGGCGCCGTCGTGGAGCTCAAGCCGGCCGGGCTGGCCTTCCATTACCGCAACGTCGACGAGCAACTCGGCGCCGCCACGGTGGAGGCCATCCTCAACGGGCCGGGCCAGCGCGCGGGAGTATTCGTCCGATCCGGCAAAAAGGTCATTGAGCTGAGCGTCGTGCAGACTGACAAGGGGCAGGCGCTGCGCGCCCTGCGTCAACGGCTGGGCGCCTCGGCGGTATTGTTCCTCGGGGACGACGTCACCGACGAAGACGCATTCGCCACGCTGACCGGTCCGGACGTCGGCATCAAGGTCGGCGCGGGCGAAAGCGTCGCGCCCTATCGCGTTACCGGAACGACCGAAGTTGCGCAACTGCTGGCCACGCTGAGCGAACGCCGCAGCGAGTGGCTGGCCGGCTCAAACGCCGTTCCCATCCAGCAGCATTGGCTGCTCTCGGATCAACGCACGGTCGCCCTGCTCGACCCCTCCGGCAGCGTCGTCTGGTACTGCCTGCCGCGCATCGACTCGCCGGCCATATTCGCCAGCCTGCTCGGCGGACCCACGGCCGGTTTTTTCCAGGTCAAATCGGTGGAGCATGAGAAGCCGGTAGAGCAACGCTACCTTGGAGACAACTTCATCCTTGAAACACAATGGCCGGGCTTCACGGTAACCGACTACTTGGATTGCGGCGGGGGCCGGGCCTTTCAGCGGGCCGGCCGCACGGACATGTTAAGGGTCATCAGGGGGCGCGGGCGGGTGGCGATTACGTACGCACCGCGCCTGGACTTTGGACGCGTGCAAACCCAACTCCGCGCTTGCGAAGGCGGACTGGAAGTTGAGGGTTCGGTCGATCCGGTTGTGCTTCGGGCCCCCGGCCTGAAATGGGATATTTTCGAGGAGGGGCCGCACCAGACAGCCACTACGTTGCTCGAGCTGAAAGATGAGCCGGTGGTGCTCGAGCTGCGATATGGAACCGCCAGCCTGGCTCCTGATCCGGTGCCGGAACCCGTGCGGCGACAGCGGACAGACAAGTTTTGGAGTGGCTGGGCGGCCACGTTGAATTTGCCGTCCGTGGCGCGCGATCTGGTCGGACGCAGCGCATTGGTGCTCAAGGCCCTGTGTTATGGACCAACCGGGTCTTTCGCAGCGGCCGCCACCACCAGCCTGCCCGAGCACGCGGGCGGCGTACGAAATTGGGACTATCGCTTCTGCTGGCCGCGCGATGCGGCCATGTCAGCGGCCGCCCTGGTGCGTTTGGGGGCCACGGGCCCGGCGCTGCGATTCCTGGATTGGGTGCTGGGGATTCTCGACGAGATGGAGCCGCCGGCATTGCTGCGCCCGGTGTACACGGTGACGGGCGGCAACCTTGGCCCGGAGGGCGAAATCGCGGAACTGCCGGGTTATCTCGGAAGCCGGCCGGTGCGGGTCGGCAACGCCGC
>JAAYXS010000635.1 GCA_012515775.1 Phycisphaerae bacterium | reverse complement strand
TGCGTGCGCTGGACGAGGCGCTGGCCGAACATGGACTGCGGGCTTCAGTTCAGATGCTCCAGAGCACACCGAGCCTGGACACCATCAAGCTGACGTGTGAGGCGCGTGATCCGGACATGGCGCAGCGCTGCGTGGCCGCGTTGCGCGACGGCTACATTTCGCAGACGCGCGACCGGATAACTGACGTATTGCGGAGCACGCGGCATTTCTTCCAAACCGAAGTGGAGCGCTTGCAGCAGCAGCTATCCAGTACGAACGAGGCTTTGAACGAGCCGTTCAAGGATTTTCCGGGTTTGGATCCGAACGACACGGCGGGCGCTGGTCACCGGCTGGAAGTGCTGCGGAGCGAACGCGAGCGCCTGCTGGAGCGCAAAGCCGAATTGGAAGCACAGGTGGGGGTGCACGAGCAATACGTGGCCCTGCTGGCGAGCGAGCCGGCGGGGTCGGCTGGAGCGGGGGAAGCATTCCAGCGCAGCGTGCGGGCGGCTATGGCCAAGATCGACCAGGAGATGGGCGAGGCCATGGCGCTGCGGCGCATGACGGCCGAGCACCCGGAGATACGCGGGCTGCAAGCCAAACGTGCGGCGTTGAGCGCGCTGCTGGAGGAGTTAGTCCGGCAGAGTCTGGAACACTTCAGCGCCGTGGGGCCTGAGGCCGGCGCGGCGGCTGCGGATGGCGAACGCTCGGCCCAGCGGCTGCGGGCCAGGTTGGAATTAGAGGCTCTGCAACGGCAACTGGAGGCAGTGCAGGCCAAATTCGAGCAAGCTGATGAGCGCGTCAAACGCTTCAGCGCGCTATTCGAGCGTTTGCTCAGGCATGGTGCGGGTTTGCGCGACCTGACGGATCAGGCCGCCACGCAGACGGACACGCTGGCGACGTGGCGCGAGCATTTGCTGCAACTCGACCGCATTATGGCGGCGGCCAGCGAGCAGCGCGGCACGTCATTCGCGGTGCTGGAAGAGCCCAAGAATTTAAACCGCCCGGTCTCGCCGCGCGGCAGTTCCGTTTTGGCGGTGTGCACCGGGTCGGGGCTGGCGGGCGCGGCGCTGCTGATCGCGATACTGGAGCTGCTGGACCGTTCGTTCCGCTCCACGGGTCAAGTAGCGCGGGCCTTGGGCATTCCAGTTTTGGAGTGCATCGGAGTGATTCCGACGCCGCAGGTGAGGCGCAAGCGGTGGCTGAGCCGGCTGTTGTGGACTCCGACGTTGGCGCTTTTGCTGGCGGTGCTGCTGACGACCGGCGCGCTGGCGTATTTCAGCCTGGAGCATCCGCGCGCCTACGACAGCGCCCTGACGAACCTGAGCGGCGCCATTCCGCGTTATGTCGGTCTGGGCGGCAACTGCGGCACGTCAGTGGGACCTTGAAACGTTCCGGGCTGGAAGGCCAAACATGGGTTCGATGATGGAAATCATGAAAAAGGTTCGGGACGAAGGGGACGCACCGGACCCCGCCGTGGAGGGCGTCGTCGAGCCCATGCCGGAGAACGCGGCGCGCGACGCGAGCGGGCCCGGGGCGGCGGGCAGCCGCTTCACGCAATCCGGACCTGAGGCCGCGAGTGACTTAGTGGCCGAGGCGGCGAGCGTCGCCTTCCCGAGTACGCAGGAATGGAATGCGAAGCTGATTGACCGGGCGGTGGTGGCGTTCCACGCCCGGTATTCAGTGGAATGCGAACAGTTCAGATCCATACGTGCGCGGCTGCTGAGCATGAACAGCGGCGGCGCCCCGTGCGTATTGGCGATAACCAGCAGCGTGCCGGGCGAAGGCAAGAGCACGTGCACGGTCAATCTTGGAATAGTGATGGCCGAAGGCGGCGAGCAGCGGACGCTGATCGTGGACGCCGATTTGCGGCGCGCCTCGATTACTCGCATGCTGGGACTAGATGGACAGAGCGGCCTATCCGATCTGCTGCGTGGCACGGGTTCGGTAAAACAACACGTCTACCCAACTCCGTTTGCGAAATTGAAAGTATTGCCGGCCGGGGCGGCTTGCGGCGCGAGCCAGTCCGAGCTGCTGGGTTCGGCACGCCTGCGGGAGGTATTCACGGAGTTGCGCGCGGCGTTTGACTATGTATTCGTAGACATGCCGCCCGTGAGCACGGTGGCCGACGCCAGCGTGCTGGGGCCGCGCTGCGACGCTGCCCTGCTGGTTTTGCAGATGCACCGGACGCCAGAGCCGGTGGCGCAGCAGGCGGTGCGGACATTGCAGGCGAACAAGGTGCGCGTC
>JAAYXS010000634.1 GCA_012515775.1 Phycisphaerae bacterium | reverse complement strand
GGCATGGCACCCGGCCGCGTAGTTTGGGTGCCATGCATAAGCCGTGTAGCGGCGCGGGCATGCCCATGTTGTTTGCCGATGCAGGCTGCCGCGGACCAATGGCATGCCGGCGCGGCGGTGTTTTTCCAAGAATGGCATGCCCGCGCTTAGAGCTTGGGCATGGCACCCGGCGCGGGCATGCGCATGTTGTTTGCCGATGCAGGCTGCCGCGGGCCAATGGCATGCCGGCGCGGCGGTGTTTTTCCAAGAATGGCATGCCCGCGCTTAGAGCTTGGGCATGGCACCCGGCGGAAGACGCTGACGATCCGGGACGGTCAGGCGACAATTGAGCCGGGCGGAGAGGAGTAGGACAATGGCTATCAAACTGCACATTCCGCTGGCCGAATCACGAATTCGGGAATTGCGCATCGGCGACCAGGTGTTGCTGTCGGGCGTCATCTACACCGGGCGTGACGCGGCGCATAAGTACATGAAGGAGAAGTTCATCGTCGGCCCGTGCCCGGCGGAGGAGCAGGGGGTCTATGACGTCCTGAAGCGCGGGCTGGCGGGCGGCGTCATCTATCATTGCGGGCCGGTGGTGCGGAAACGCCCGGACGGCAAGTACGAATTCGTTGCGGCGGGCCCGACGACCAGCATCCGCGAGGAGCCGTACGAGGCGGACGTGATGCGGCACTTTGGCGTACGGGCGATCATCGGCAAGGGCGGCATGGGGCCGAAGACGCTGGCGGCGTGCCGCGAGCTCGGGGCGGTCTATCTGCACGCGATCGGCGGTGCGGCGACGCTCATCGCTGAAAGTGTGAAAGAAGTCACGAACGTCTACAAGCTCGACTTCGGCGTACCGGAGGCGTTCTGGGAGATCCGCGTCGAGGACTTCCCGTGCGTGGTGACGATGGACTCGCATGGGCAAAGCCTGCACGAGAAGGTCGAGGCGGAGTCGAAGAAGAAGCTGGCGGAACTGCTGGCGAAGTGATCGCCGACACAACGGTCTTGTCCAGACCACGGTCCGGCGTGGCTGCAGCATCCATGCGCAGGTCGATGGTCGTAGTCGACCTGTAGTCAGTGGGGACAGTTGAGGTTCAGTCGTCCCTGCGGGACTGTGTGGATGCCGGCCGTTCGCGATCCCAGGATTTCATCCTGGGCTACGGTCAGGCCGTGCCTACGGCACTCCACGCGACGACTGTTTCGCCGGGCATAAGCCCGCGACGAACGCTTGCCGGCGTATGTTTTCTAGAGGACCGCCTGGCCGGCGTATGTCCGCTAGCTGCCGCGAACGCCGTCCTTGATGCGCTTCACGTGCCCGCGGCCGAGGCCCTTTACTTCGCAGCCCAGCTCGAAGAAGCGGCGGATTTTGGCGTCGTCAAGGATGCCGAAGCAGTCGATGACCGCCAGCGGCTTGCCGGCCATTTTGACGACCTCGTCCGGACTCAGGCGCAGGTAGGGTTCGTGGCGGACGGCCAGGATGACCGCGTCCGCGTCTTTGAGGGCGGTGGCCATGTCCGCGTCAACGTGCGAATCCTTCAAATGCTCCTGATTGCGGAAGAATCGCGCCCAGCTTTGGCCGGGGGCCGGGTAGGTGTCCTGCGCCTCCAATTCCCACCAGTGCTGCACGTACGGATCGTGGATCGCGACTTCCGCGCCCATTTCCGTCAACTTGCGCACCACCAGTTCGCTGCCGCTGTAGCGCGTGTCGCCGACGTCTTCGCGATACGCGGCGCCGAGCAGTACACACTTCGAAGCGGCCAGGTATTTGCCCATGTTTCGCAGGGCGTCACGGACCAGCTCGGCGACGTGTAAGGCGCGCGTGTCGTTAATGTTTATGGCAGCCTCGGTTAGCTTGAAGATGTCATCCTCGAACCCCATCAGATGCTTGTATGCCCACATGCCCAGGCCGCCGTCCTTGGGCAGGCAGTAACCGCCGATACCGGGGCCGGGGAAGATCATGTTGTTATGCGTGGGGCGCATCTTAATGGCGTTGACGACCTTGATGAGGTCGACGCCGTTGCGTTCGGCGAAAAGGCTCCATTCGTGCAGGAAGGCGAGTATCGTCGCGCGGTAGCTGTTCTCGACGATCTTGGTCGTCTCGCTTTCCAGCGGGCGATCCATGACGGTGAGCGGGAACTTCTCGGTGTTGAGCACTTCCGTGAGGAACTTGACCACGCGCCGGCGGCTTTCCTCGTTCACACCGGCGCAGACGCGCCAGAAGTCGCGGATGCTGGCGACGTAATGGCGGCCGGGCATGACGCGCTCGAAGCTGTGTGCCAGCAGCGGCTCGCTTTCGATGCCGCGTTTTTCGAAAGCCTTCTTGAGAATCGGGTAGGCGACGTATTCGGTCGTGCCCGGGGCGACGGTGGTTTCGATGAGCACCAGGCAGTTCGGCGGGATCATTTCGCCGATGGTGGCGAGGCTCTTTTCGAGTGCGGCCATGTCGGCGGTCCCGGTGCGCAGGTTGCCGAGGTCGCGCTTGACGTAATCGCACTGCACGTCGACGACGACCACGTCGGCGAGCTTCATGACTTCGTGCGTGTACGTGGCGCAGAGCGTCTTGGTTTCCTTAACGCAACGGCCGATGAGCTGGTCGACCTCGGGATCTTCGGCCTTAACGGGGGAGAGGCCGCGGTTGAGCAACTCGATTTTCCAATAGCTGCGCGGGCTGGGGCGCTGCATGCCGATCACGAATTTGTTGTGCTTGCCGGTGGCCTTGTCGCGGCTGTCGGCGACGACCGCGGCCATCACGGCGCCGACGAAGCCGACGCCGACCACGACCACGATTTCGCGTCCTTCGGCGCGGTTCTGGTCGACGAGTTTTTTGAGCCGGGCGAATTCG
>JAAYXS010000633.1 GCA_012515775.1 Phycisphaerae bacterium | reverse complement strand
GGCTGCGACCGGTGCTGGACCGCCACGATGTATGAGGGCGGCTGCCCTGCCGAATGGGAGGGCAATGGGCCGTGTGACTGCGGGTGCCAGTTCGAGGACACCGAGGATTGCGAGGGCTCGTGGTCCGCTGGGGCGTGCTGCTCAGCATACCAGGGCGAGTGCGTCGACGGGCTCACTTTCCAAGAGTGCTGGACCATGGACGGGGCTTATTTCGAGGGGCAGACCTGCGCCGAGACCGATTGCGTGCGCTGTGCGCCGGAGTGCGACTTCTGCTGGGAGGGCACCGTCATGGAGGGTGCTTGCCCCCCCGAATGGGAAGGCAACGACCTGTGCGACTGTGGGTGCCAGTTCGAGGATACGCTGGATTGCTTCGGCCCGCCGCCCACTGGGGCGTGCTGCATTCCATTACAGGGCGGCGAGTGCATCGACCACCTGACTTTTGATGATTGCTGGAACATGGGCTACGCCTTCGCTGACGGGCTGACCTGCGCCGAGACCGATTGCGTTCGCTGCGGGCCGGAGTGCGACTGGTGCTGGACCGGCACAATCAGCGAGGGCGATTGCGACCCCTCATGGGCGGACGACGGCGATTGTGACTGCGGGTGCCAGTGGGTCGACCCGGACTGTCCGGGCGGCGCTTGCTGCCGCGGTGACACCGGCGCGTGCCGGGTAACAGCAGAGGCCGACTGCACCGGCCCCGGCGAAACCTACTGGGGCGACGGAACTTCCTGCTCGCCCAACCCGTGTCCGCAGCCGCTGCCGACCGGCGCCTGTTGCGACAGCAGCGCTACCTGTACGGTCTCAACCGAAGCGGAGTGCGCGGGCGTCTACCAGGGCGACGGGACCAACTGTACGATCACCCGGTGTCCCCCGCCGACCGGCGCCTGTTGCTACGTCGCGGGCGTCTGCAGCATCACCACGGAAGCTGGTTGCTTCGGGACCTATTGGGGGGACGGAACAGATTGCAGCCCCAACCCGTGTCCCGGGCCGACCGGCGCCTGCTGCGCCACTACCGGTGAATGCACGATATCAACAAAGGCCGAGTGCGACGGCACGTATTGGGGGAACTGGACGGATTGCTCACCAGACCCCTGCGCACCGACCGGCGCCTGCTGTGACGGGGCGGCTTGTACAATCTCTACACGCGGCGCCTGCGGCGGGGATTATTTGGGAGACGGAACGGTGTGCGCGCCCAACCCCTGCGCCTATTGGTACCGCGATGCCGATGGCGACGGTCACGGCGATTTGAACCAGGCCGTGCGGGCCGCCCAGCAACCGGCCGGCTACGTGGCAGCCTCCGACGATTGTGACGACGCGAATCCCGACATTTACCCGGGCGCAGCGGAGGCCTGCAACGAGCTGGACGACGACTGTGACGGCCAAGTGGATGAAGGCGCTTGCGACAGCGAAAGAGCCGCTCCTGGCGCCTGCGCGCCCGCCAGCGCCCTGCTACTGACTGCGACGCTGATCGGGCTGGCGAGCGCCCGCCGCCGGCGCTAGATTTACTTCCTCACACACCGGAACCCATCGTCGATATCCGGGTCGTCGGGCTCGTTCTTTCCGCGATTGGCCACGCGGCAGCCGTAAGCGCTGTCGTCCCAACTGCCGCCGCGCATCGATCGCCACGTGCCGGACTCCGGCCCGCGCGGGTTGTCATGGGGGCTGATTTCGTAATAGGCGCTATGATACCAGTCATTAACCCATTCCCAGACGTTGCCGGCCATGTCGCACAGTCCGTAGCCGTTGACGCCATTGCCTGTCTGGTACGTGCCGGTTGCGCCGGGCCAGTTCCAGTCCGTCCGTAATTGCAGCGCGCCGGTGAAGAACCCGACCGGACTCGTATAGGGTTCGGGCCCCACACCCCATATTGGAGAATCGCCTGAGGCCGGATTGCTATCATACGGAAAAGACGCTGTGCTCCAGTAGTTGGCCCGGGCCTGCTGGACCGTGTCCTGATCTGACCACGGATAGCGGTGTCCCGCCGCGCCGCCGCGCGCCGCCTTTTCCCACTCCGCCTCAGTCGGTAAACGGTAACCGGCCGCGTCGAAATCGCACTCCCACGTGGACAGATCGTAGCACCCGGCCAGGCCCTCCATTGCACTGCGCCAGTTACAGTACGCCGCGGCCCCATACCAACTTACCGCGGCCATCGGGTGGTTCTCCTTGCCCGCCACTGCGCCAAACTTGCTGCCATCCCACGTAATGCGGCTGATCGACCAGCTTGAAGTCGTGTGGCAATAGGGATGTCCGCCGCCGGCCTGGTACACCACGCCGCCACTCACTGAAATCAGCCCGCCCTGCACGAGGGCCCAATTCAAAGCCGTGGCATACTGCTGGTTCGTGACCTCACACACATCCATATAGAACCCGTCCACATAGACTGTGTGCACGGGCAGTTCCGCGCTAGTACCCTCGCCGAAGACGTCGCCCATCTGGAATTCGCCCGCCGGAATGAAGACCATGTCGCCTGCCGTGGCCGCCTGCGTCGTAAAGGACCAAGTGGGGCCGGGCGTTTGGCCCACGCTGTTGCCGGCGGTCACGCTCCAATAGTAGGTCGTGTTGTACTGCAGCGTCGCCGGCGTCCAGTCACTGAAGACGGTGTTGCCCACAAACGGCGGCGGATCGGTTGTGCCGAAGTATACATCGTACGACTCGGCGCGAGCTGCGTCGTCCCAGTCGAGCCATGAATCCAAAGGCTGGTCGCCTGCCCCGTCGGGCGGATTGGGCCCCGAGGGCTCATCCGGCGCAACCAGCGGAGGCGGCGCCGTCGTGAACGACCAGATGGGGCTGGCCGCCGTTCCCGCGCTGTTTTTGGAGACAACGTTCCAATAGTAGGTCGTGCTGTAACTCAATGTTGCGAGCGTCCACTGGCTTGCATTGGTGTTGCCCATGAGTGGCGGCGGATTGTCCGTTCCGAAGTACACATCATAAGAAGTAGCGCCTACCGCAATCTCCCAGTAAAGATCGGACTCCACCGACACGTCGCCGCTTCCATCGGCGGGTGTCGGCGCGCCGGGCGTGTCCGGCAGCTCTATTTGCGGCTCCGGCGGACCCGGTTCTGTCTTGTCCGGCAAGGTAGTGAACGACCAGATCGGCCCCGGCGTTGAACCGGCGCCGTTCGTAGCGACTACGCTCCAGTAATAGGTTGTGCCGTAGCTTAGCTTCGTGAGGGGCCAGTTGCTCGAAACCGTGTTGCCGGCCAGCGGCGCCGGATTACTTGTACCGAAGTACACATCGTAGGACGTGGCCCGCGCGGCGTCGCTCCAGTTGAGTTTCAATTCTAGAGGAACATCGTCTGCGTCGTTGGCAGGGCTAGGCTGCGCTGGCGCATCCGGCGCCAAGAGAACGTCCCCCACCGTGATTTCACAGCTCAGCCCGAACACCCCCGCGTCGTCTGCGTCGCTGACACGGACGCACTGACCGGGAACAACGCGGTATGAGACGGGTACGACCCAGTCGTACGCCCCGTCATTCTCGGTTAAGTCGGCAATGGTCGTCAGCACCGAGCGATCGGAGCTGCCGG
>JAAYXS010000632.1 GCA_012515775.1 Phycisphaerae bacterium | reverse complement strand
TTGCGATCGTCGACTCCACGACCGGCGAAGACATCACGAACCAGATCCTGACCCAGATCATTCTCGAGCGCCACGCGCCAAAGCTCTCGATTTTCCCCGCAGCCATCCTGCACCAGATCATTCGTACCCAGGAACAGTTCCTGGGTTCGGTGCTCGAACAGTTCTTCCGCCAGACGCTCGAGGCCCAGCGAGCTGCTCACGCCCAGTGGGCCAAGATGTGGCAATCGGCCTTCAATCTGCCCGCAGCGGCGATGCCCTCCGCGGCGGATTGGACGCGCGTCTGGCTTGAAGCGGCCGGCGCGGCCAACCGGGCAGCGGGGCCGTCCGCGCCTGAGGCGCCGAAGGCCGAAACCGAGGTTGATGAACTCCGGCAGCAGATTTCGGCCTTAATGAAGCGCGTCGACGAACTGCAATCGCGGCAGAAGTAGCTGGTGTAAGTTCTCTCCGGCTGGAACCGGGCCTCCCGTTTCCGCTAACATTCGCGGCGTCTGGTCGGTGCCGCAGGCACCGGCCGCGTCCCGTGCGCGGGCGCGAGGAGAGCCGATGGACGAGTCCGAGCTGAATGGATCGAAGGTAAGCGCTCGCGGGCGGAACGTACCGCCGTTTCTGGTGATGGATGTGCTTGAGCGGGCGGCCGCGCTGGAGCGCGAGGGACGTTCCATCATCCACTTGGAGGTCGGGCAACCGGATTTCGACACGCCCAGCGTCGTGGTCGAAGCCGGGCTGCGCGCGTTGCGCGAGGGCCGGACGCGCTACACCCATTCGTTGGGGCACCCGGAGCTGCGCGAGGCGATCGCCGCGTGGCATCACCAGCAATATGGCGTCGACACCTCACCCGAGAACATCGTGGTTACCGCGGGCAGCTCGGCGGCTATGCTGCTCGTGTTTGCCGCCCTGCTTGACCCCGGTACTGAGGTTCTCCTGACCGACCCGCACTATGCCTGCTACCCCAACTTCATTACGACCTTCGAAGGGGTCCCGGTCCGCATTCCTGTGCGCGAAGAGGACGGGTTTCAGTACGACCCTGAAGCGGTGCGGGCCCATCTCGGTCCGCGTACCCGTGCGCTGGTCGTCAACTCACCCGCCAATCCGACCGGTACGCTCACAGCGCCCCAGCGGCTACGCGAGTTGGTGGAAGCCGTCGGGTCGCAAGCGCTAATTATCTCCGACGAAATCTACCACGGCCTCGTCTATCGTGGGCAGGCCCACTCAATTCGGGAGTACAGTCCCGAGGCCGTGGTGATCAACGGTTTCTCAAAGCTGTTTGCCATGACCGGCTGGCGCCTGGGCTACGCCATCGTGCCGCCCTGGCTGTTGCGGCCGGTGCAGAAGTTGCAGCAGAACCTGTTGATTTCCGCGCCCGATTTTCCGCAGTTTGCGGCGATCGCGGCGCTGCAGCACGCCCAGGCGGACGTCGAGCGAATGCGGCAAGCCTACGACCGGCGGCGTCAATTAGTACTGGAGCGTCTCAAGGATATGGGCTTAACAGTGCTGACCGAGCCCGTGGGCGCTTTCTACGTCTTCGTCAACGTCAGCCGCTACACCAGCGACGTCCATGAATTCGCCTTCAGAATTCTCGAGGACGCCGGAGTAGCGACGACGCCCGGCGTGGATTTCGGTCCGGGCGGAGAAGGCTACATTCGCATTTCCTACGCCAATTCGCTGGAGAACATCGACGAGGGCATGTCTCGTCTGAAGAAGTTCTTGAAGCGCTGGAGCTGACGTGCAAGGGCGCGCCGCGCATAGCCGGATGCGCATGCCCGCGGGTGCCCTGGTTAAGCGCTAAGCGCGCTCAAAGCGCGGCCATGCCAAGCCCGTGCGGCCCCGTTCTCCGCCTCGGCAGTCGCCGTGCACCGCCAATCGCCGGCGGACGCGCGTTTTCGTGGCCTACCCCCGCTGCCGCCACCTGGCCCCACGAGCTAAGTTGCCGTATTCGATCGCCCACACACGTGGTATACTGCGCCAGCGCTCGCGGGGCTCCCGTGAATAGCCTCGCGCTAGAAAGCCTCGTCATGCGTCTGCTCGCGATCGGCGATATTGTCGGCCGGCCCGGTAAACACGCTTGTTCACAACTCATTCCGCGGCTGCTGGCCGAGCGCGGGATCGACTTCGTGGTGGCCAACTCCGAGAACGCCTCGGACGGCAGCGGTTTGACGCCCGCCATGTTCGCCAAGCTGCGGCATTACGGCATCGACGTCTGCACCATGGGCGACCACATTTATCGGCGGCGCGAGATCATGCCGCTGCTGGAATCCGAGGAACGCATCGTGCGCCCGGCCAACCTGCCGCCCGAGGCGACCGGCCGCGAGCTGGCGCTGGTGACGGCCCGGAGCGGCGAGCGTGTGGCCGTCATTTCGCTGCTCGGGCGAACGTATATGAACGTGCGTTCCGATTGCCCGTTCCACGCGGCTGACCGGGTGCTGGCCGCGGTGCCGCATGACGTGAAGGTGATCGTGGTGGACGTCCACGCCGAGACGACGAGTGAAAAGTTGGCGCTGGGCTGGTACCTCGACGGCCGAGTTTCCGCCGTGGTCGGGACACACACGCACGTGCAAACGGCGGACGAGACGATCCTCCCCAAGGGTACGGCGTACATCACTGACCTGGGCATGACCGGGCCGCATGACTCGGTGCTGGGGCGCGACAAGCAGGCCGTGATTCGCTCGCTCGTAACCGGAATGCCGTACCCGTACGTAGTGGCGCGCAGCGACGCTCGTATGTGCGGCGTCGTGATGGACATTGGACCGGAAGGGCGCGCGCTCAGCATCGAGCGCGTGAGTCTGAAAGACGAAGGCTGGCCGCCAGCCGAGGGCGAGGAATAGCAGCAGAAGAACTCGCAGCACAGGCGGTTTTGGATGTCTGCACAGCGTGAAAACCGGCGTGCGGTTGTTCTGCTCTCGGGGGGATTGGACAGTGCCACGGCCTCGGCGATGGCTCGCGCGGCCGGTTTTGAGCTGCACGCCCTGACGTTTCGCTATGGACAGCGGCACGTCAGCGAGTTGGAGGCGGCGCGGCGCGTGGCGGCTGCGATGGGGGTAGCCGAGCACCA
>JAAYXS010000631.1 GCA_012515775.1 Phycisphaerae bacterium | reverse complement strand
TCCTCCCCAAGGTCAACCCGAACAATGCACAGGCGGGTATAGTGAACGTCCCGATATATTACATAGCGCCCGTCCGGCGACCAGCAGGCGTCCAAGGCGTCCGGATAGGATACCAGCGGCAGACGAACCGCCTCTCTGACAAATGCGCCGTCCCTCAGGCGAACAACCTGATGATAATGCTGGCCCTTGGAGCCGAAGTTGCCCAGGAACCCGACCCGCGTGTCAATGATTGGATCGTCGGCGGACAGGACGGCCGAGAATTCGCCCGCCTGATCAGACCAGCACCGCACAACTGCCCGCCCTGCTGTTTCCAGAACCCGCCTCTCATAGCGCAGCACGTGCTCACGGTCGTCCAAAGTCACCTGGACCGCCGGTTGCGATGTTGTCCGCGCTCGCCACCCGCAGCCGATCAGCCCACAGTCGCAGATGACCCCCGTAGCCGCGTTCCAGTCTTGCGCCCTCGTCGCTTGTAGCGTGCGCGCCCCGGGGTCGTAGCGGTAGACGTCGTCCCTCGGGCAGCGGACTATGACGTCCGCGTCTTCGTAATCGACTTACAGTCGCTCTTCGGGCGTCAGTACGCGCATTAGGAGGACGTCGCTGCCGTCGTTCTCCGCGCGGATGAGCAGCGAGCCGAATCTATTCCACAAGGGCGTTTCGAAGCACGCCACGTGAGACGGCGGATCCTGAGCGGGCTGCTGCTCGTAGCGTGGAGGTGCCGGACAGCCCCCATTCGCCCGGGCGTCCACTGCCCCATCGCCACCGGGACCACGACGCGAGTGCTCAGCAGTAGCGAGACGATCAAACGCCGGAACACTCCGCGAGACGTCCAGACCGGCCGCACTCCGGCCCATGTTGACAACCTGTGAACCTCTCTCACCCACTCTCCGACTCTCGCAGCTCTCATCGCCTGGTCTCCTCCCCAAGGTCAACCCGAACGATGCACAGCCGGGTAAAGTAAACGTCGCGGTATATTACGTAGCGCCCGTCCGGCGACCAGCAGGCGTCCAAGGCGTCCGGATAGGATACCAGGGGCAGACGAACCGCCTCTCTGACAAATGCGCCGTCCCTCAGGCGAACAACCTGATGATAATGCTGGCCCTTGGAGCCGAAGTTGCCCAGGAATCCAACCCGCGTGTCAATGATTGGACCGTCGGCGGAAACGGCTGCCGCGAATTCGCCGGTCGGGTCCACGACGGATGCGACAACCACTGGTCCCGCTGTTTCCAGAATCCGGCTCCCATAGCGGAACACGTGTTCGTTGAAATCCCACCCCGCCATGACCGCCGGACGCGATGCCGCCTGCCTTCGTTGCCCGCAATTTGGCAAGCCGCAATCGCAAATGACCCCCGTAGCCGCGTTCCAATCTTGCGCCCTCGTCGCTTGTAGCGTGCGCGCCCCGGGGTCGTAGCGGTAGACGTCGTCCCTCGGGCAGCGGACTATGAAGTCCGCGTCTTCGTAATCGACTTTCAGTCGCTCATCGGGCGTCAGTACGCGCATTAGGAGGACGTCGCTGCCGTCGTTCTCCGCGCGGATGAGCAGCGAGCCGAATCTATACCACAAGGGCGTTTCGAAGCACGCCACGTGAGACGGCGGATCCTGAGCGGGCCTGCTGCTCGTAGCGTGGAGGTGCCGGACAGCCCCCATTCGCCCGGGCGTCCACTGCCCCATCGCCACCGGGGTCGCGATACCGATGCACAGAAGTATCCAGAGGATCCCCCTCCTATGCCCATGACCTGGCGCGCACGGTGCCAAGGTGCCGATGTGCATCACTTTGCTCTCCTACTTCAGGTCCCCAAGGGCCTGCTCGGCCGCCTTCAGCCACGGTGCCACAGTTGACACGCAGTTCGCGTCGGCGACGCTGGCATGATTGCGCGCGCCCACCGGTCCCGCAGGACCGCTGAACGTCGCGCTGTTGGTGACGCGCGGAGCCAGACTGCGGGTTCCTAACGCGCTGGGTATCGAGACCATTATGTCGTTGCCAAACGGCCCGCCCGCTGATGCTCCAGAAAACTCAGCCCGCTTGATGCCAAATGTGCTCCTGATCGTATATGACACGCTGGAACAGTTCCGCAGGATTTGGTACATGGTGTCAGCAGTGGAAGGCCACAAGAGGTACCCACTTTCGACGCGCATTTCCCACGATTCATCGGGGAACCAGTTGCCGCTGGCGGCGCCCACGACTGGTACCGCCCGGGCTCATCGCACGGATCGTCATGATCGTCCGCCCAGGCGACCGCGCAGAAGGCTAGAACCATGCCTGCGAAAATCCCTCGTCGCACCCGGTTTGCAACCCGTCTCATCCTGCCTCTCCTTCGAGAACCCGCGCCCGGCTACCGCGCAGCCCGGCTATTCGTGTGAACTGTTTCTACTATTATGAACAGCGGCATCGCAGGTGTCAAGCAACCACTCGAAGGCCGGTTGCGCCGAGAAGCACATAACGGTCGCGGCGGTCACCTTGCAACCGGCCCCTGTGGCGAACTTGACCCCGGAGTTCGACGCTGGGCAATGTGCTGCGCTGACGCCCGGCCTGCGCCGTCGCCAACCCCTGCGTCGCCTACGGATGGACGCCGCTATGCGCCATGCCGTGCCCCTGGCTCCCCTTCCGCAGTGCCGCCCTGCGGGCCGACGCACGGCGTTTCCTCAGTCGACGCCTGCGCGTGGACCGCATCTGCCGCCGAGCGAACGATGTAAATCGGGCGCTGCTTGACCTCTTCGTACAGCCGGCCAACGTATTCGCCCAGTATCCACAGGACGACCAGGTTCACTCCACCCAAGGCCAGGACGGCCGCCAACGTGGACGCCCAGCCCGGAACGGTCCGGTCGGTGAAGAAGTACGCCCCGAGGACGAACAGCAGATACAACGTCGCGACGACCGAAACACACGCCCCGGCCAATCCTGCCAGCCGCAGCGGCAAGGACGAAAACGAGAAAACTGCATCGCCCGCCAGGCGGAGCATGGCGCCCCAGGAGTATTTCGAGCGCCCGGCGTGCCGCGGGGCGGCGTCGTACAGGATTTCGCGCCGCGTGAATCCGATCCACTGCACCAGACCGCGGTTGAAGCGACAACGCTCGGGGCAGGCTAGGAATGCGTCCACCGCCGGGCGAGACATCAGCCGGAAATCCGAAGCTCCGGGCGTGACCGCCAACCGCGAAACCGCTGACAGCAGCCGGTAGAACGCCCGGGAGCCGGCTCGCTTCAGCGGGCTTCGGTCCGCGGGCTCCCGCCGCACGGCTTGAACAACGTCGACTCCCTCATCCCACGCGGCCACCAGTTGTGGAATGAGTTCCGGCGGGTGCTGGAGATCGCCGTCCATGGTGATGACGGCCGCACCGCGCGC
>JAAYXS010000090.1 GCA_012515775.1 Phycisphaerae bacterium | reverse complement strand
GCGCGAGAATGAACACGACCGGCAGACCCCACAACGCGTATCCGTGCAAGTAGAGCGATGCCAGGCCGAGGACGATTAGCCCCGCGACGGTGTAACGAATCATCCCACGCCGGATGGTCAGCCGGCTTACCGAATTCCACTTCACCTGTTCGAGGTCCAGCTCCGGAAAGACCTCGCGGCACAGCGCGGGCAGCCGCCGCCAGCGAACCAGCGGCGAAAGGGCCGCGCTTCCGCCGCCCTCGGCCTCGAGCACCGAAGCGGCCGTCTCGACGTACACCGAACAGCAGCGCAGCAGGCGGCGCGGCCAAGGCGCTTCGATGCGCAGTAATTGAATTCTCCCAAGCGGGAGGACCGTTTCGAACTGCGTAAACAGACCATAGCGGCGCCGCAAATCATTGCCGCGGCGGCGGAGCACGAAGCCGTAGTAACGCACGACCGCGAGCACGATTGAAACCAGCCAGCCTGCCACAATCAGCAGCGTAATTCCGGCGATGATCAGAAACGCCGTGCCGCGCCCGCCTGCGCCTAGCCAGCTTTCGTACGTGCGCTGGAATTGTTCTGCGAACCTGCCCTGCAATGCTGCGCCGAATGTGTACCACAGGCCCGCCAGGCCGGCGACGATCACTCCGGCTCGATTCTCCGTCGCGCCGGCCAGCAGCAGGTCAGATAGCGATGCGCGCCAGATTACCTCGCCCTCGTCCGCCTCGGTCGGCGTCTTGTGTGCTTCAGCTTCCGGGCTGGTTCCTGCGGCCTGTTGCCGGGTCTCGAGCAACTCGGCTTTCAGCCGTTCTGCCTCCGCCTCGCTGAGTGCGGACAGTTCGGCCTCGGCCCGTCCGCCGGCGGCCGTTTCGATGCTGACGTCGACCACCCGCAATGCGCGATGCAGAATGCCGCGGCGCAAGTCGATGTTCTGAATCCGGTCGAGCGGGATGGTGCGGACCTGGCGGTTGAGAATGCCCGAGCGGATGACCAAACGCTGGTTGCCGATGCCAAACCGGACGGACACGTATCGCAGAACCGCACCGGCTGCACCGAGCACCAGCACGCCCAAGATGGCCACCTCGGTCCAATCCGAGCCGCGCCGCTCGCCCAGAAAGTCCGCCAGCAGCGCAATCAGGACGATGTACGCGAACGAGCCGATCCGCCGCAGCAGCTCGATCAAGATGGTGGCCGGATGCAGTCGCCGCATCTCCGCGCCATCGCCGGTTTGCGCCGAATCCACATGGGGCCGGGGCGTTCCTGTCTCCGCCGGCCTCTCTTCCGGCGGCGAGGAGTCAGGCATGATCGCGCTCCGCGCCAACGAGCCGTTCGCGAAGTAGCTCGGCGTCGGTGGGCGACAAACCTGGAATCACTACGACGGCCGCGATGGTTCCGGCCGTGAAGATGCTGAGCTTGACCAATCCGAACGCGCGATCGATCGGCCCGGATTCGATATCGACGTGCTGGATGCGCGAGCGCGGAACACAACGCCGCGTCCTCCAGATCACGCCGAAGTGCGCGAGCACGACGGTGTGCCGCAGAGCGTACTGCCAGGCACGGTAGCGTAAGTCCGCGCCCACCAGCCCCGACACCAGAAACACGAGGAAGATGGCAATGGTTAGCACTCCGAACGGAAGCGGCCAGCTTGTGGCGCGCTGCAGCCAGAGGGCTTCGAGAAGAAGGGCTGCCAGGCCCAGCGTCGCTGCTGTGAAAGCCGCGGAGAGCATCCAGACCGTCCGCACGGCCGGATGCGGGTGCTGGAATATCGCAGGCGCATCGCCGGACGCGGTTCCCTGATCGGGCGTTACCGGGGACAGCGCCGCATCGTGACCAGATTCCCAATCGCTCGACATGCCCGAATCGTATGGAGCCCGGACAGCCGGAGCAAACCGGTCCGAACCTACCGGCGGCGCGGCTGAGAGGGCCAGTGCGGGCTGTGCCGGGCAAGCGTGAGGTTTGTCTGTTCCAGAGGCTGGCGGCCGAAAAATTCTGGCGCAACGCGTACTAATTTGGTCCGGATTGTGTTATGCTGCGGAATCTCGCGGAGT
>JAAYXS010000630.1 GCA_012515775.1 Phycisphaerae bacterium | reverse complement strand
GGGTTAAGCTCCGCCAGCAAACATTGCCGTAGCTCCGCGTCCACCGGAAGCGCGCTGGCGATCAGGTCGGCCACGTCGCCCAACCCGAGTTGCGTCTCCAACAGCTTCAGCCAGTACGCGCGTACCTCGTCGTCCCCGATGGGCTCCGCTTCAATCGTCTCGCGCAGCGTGTGCCGCGATTTCTCCAGCGCCGCCCGTGGCACTTCTTGCACATCCTTCAGGGGCCGCACACGTGCCACGCGATAGGGTTCATGCTCGATCTCCTCCAGGACGCGCGCCCGCACTAGCCCCCGCAGGAGCACGTTGTAATCGCCGTCCTCCGTCCTCTCGGCCGCCACGATATGCCCGATGCTCACAACCCCGTGAATCGGCGCGTGCAGCGTGTGGTAATGCGGCTCCCACCCCGGTTTCAGCAGCGCCGTCGCTATGAAGCGGTCGCTCTCCAGCACATCGGCGATCATCTGCCGATAGCGCGGCTCGTACATATGCAGCGGCAGAACGGCGCGCGGAAACAGCACCAACTCCGGATGTGGAAAGACCGGCACCTGGCTGGGTACCATGAAAACTTCGTCCATGCGCTAAGCTCTGCTGGCCGTAAAGTACATTATACAGTCGTTGGGGCCGAATCCGAGCCTCAAAACCTCGCCCACTTGCTCGTCCACGGGCGAGTCGTTGCCGTCGTCGCTATACGGGCCAATCGGCCATGCCCTGAAAATTCTGCAACCGTAGAATCAAAATGATGAAGCTCGCCCGGCTCCACGCATGGCCCCGAACCGCCACCGCCGGCGTGCAGCTCCAGCACCGCCTGGCGATGCGCGTCGTGCTGCAGCCGGTGACCGGCCGGACGCGCCTGATGGCCGGAGCGGACGCGGCTTTCTGTGATAACGGTGCGAGTGCCCTGGGTGGGGTCGTGGTGTGGGACCGCCTGACACAAACGGTCGTGGAGCAGTCGACGGCCCGCGTCGCTTGCCGCTTTCCTTACATTCCCGGCCTGCTCACCTTTCGTGAACTGCCGGCGTTGCTGGCGGCGTTTCGCAAACTTCGGATGACGCCGGAGGTCGTGTTCGCTGATGCTCATGGTCTCGCGCATCCGCGCAGGATGGGTTTAGCCTGCATGCTTGGTCTGTGGCTGAACGTGCCCACCGTCGGCTGCGCCAAATCGCTGCTGTGCGGCGAACACGGCACGCTGGGTCGGCGGCGCGGCAGTGCGGTTCCCCTGGTGCACAAAGGGGAGCAAGTGGGCGCCGTGCTCCGCACACAAAGCGGCGTGAAGCCTGTTTACGTCAGTCCCGGCCATTTGTGCGACTGCGAATCCGCCTGTCGGCTGACGTTGGCCGCAACATCGAAGTACCGTGTGCCAGATCCAATCCGGCAGGCACACCAACTTGTGACCCGCACTAAGGCTCTGCTCGTCGAGCGGCCGCGGCATACTATTAGTTGACTGAGTCGAAATGGTTTCCGTCGCTGATGCAAAAGGTTCCTTCGCAAGCGAGGCGCCTGTGCCGCAGGTCGCACCCGAGCAGCCGCCGATCGGACTTGAATCTCCCTCTGAAGCGGCGTTGCTGTTTGAAGTGTCTTGGGAGGTCTGTGCCCAGGTGGGCGGGATATATACTGTTCTCCGCAGCAAGGCCCCGGCCACGGTGCGGCGCTGGGGAGATGCATATTTCCTGGTCGGACCTTATCGCGAGGCCTCTGCGCGGGTCGAGCTGGAGGAGCAGCCGCCGCCGGAGGTCGTCCGCGGCGCTATTGCCGACCTGGAGCAATCCGGCGTGGGGGCTCACTTCGGCCGCTGGCTGGTCACCGGACGGCCCTATGCCCTGCTCCTTGGTGCGTCGGCTTTGAAGCAGCGCTTGGGAGAGATTAAGTACTCGCTGTGGAAGGATGTCGGCATTTCGTCTCCCGACGGCGACTTCGAGTATGACGACACGCTCTGTTTCGGCGTCGCGCTGGTAGATTTCCTCGCAGCCGTCGTGCGTCGTGCCGGCCGGCGCCCGGTGCTGGCACACTTTCACGAATGGCAAGCGGCCGCCGCCCTGCCACTGCTGCGCCGCCGCGCGGTCCCGCTGGCGACGGTCTTCACCACGCACGCGACGCTCGTCGGGCGCGCCTTGGCCTCCGCCAATGCGGACCTATACGGCAACCTGGCGAACATCAACGCGGGCGCCGTGGCCCGGGCCCACGGCTTCGAGCACCGCCACGCGCTCGAAGGCTCAGCCGCTCAATCGGCGGACGTGTTCACCACCGTGTCGTCGATCACGGCTCAGGAGGCGGAGCATTTCCTTGGCCGCCGGGCCGACGTGCTCCTGCCGAACGGCCTGAACGTGGAGCGCTTCGCGGCCCCGCACGAATTCCAAGTGCTGCACCGGCAGAACAAGGAGGTAATCCACCAATTCGTCATGGGGCATTTCTTCCCCAGCTACCATTTCGACCTCGACAACACGCTCTACATGTTCAGTTCCGGCCGGTACGAATACCGCAACAAGGGACTGGACGTCTTCATCGACGCGTTGGGCGAGC
>JAAYXS010000629.1 GCA_012515775.1 Phycisphaerae bacterium | reverse complement strand
CGGGCGGAGTTCCCCGAATGCCTCATCGAGAATGCCGACGTTAATCACGACGGCACGGTGAATGTGTTCGACATCGACCCGTTCGTCGCGCTGCTGACGCAGGCGGGCTGACCCGGCCGGGTAACAGACAGGGTTGATTCTGGCGGAATTACTTATATAATTTAATCCGAGCCAGCATGGATTTCCGATGGAACGAATGGAACCTTGAACATGCGTGCCGCCATGGCGTGAGCCCACGCGAAGCCGAGTTGGTTGTCCGAACAGCGCGCCGCCCATTCCCGAGGCGTGCGACGGATGATCGGTTTTTGGTGTGGGGGCGAGGAACAGGCGGACGCTTGGTACAGGTCGTGTTCCTTATTGATTCCGAATATTCGATTTACATCATCCACGCACGGGCCACTGACTGAGCGCGAGAAACGCAGGTTCCGCCAGAGATCATCATGAATCGCACCAAGAACAAGCCCGAGAAGGCGAAAGCCTCCGACGCTGCCAGGCTCCAACAACTGACGGCTGACTTGGACCAAGAGTTCGTGGCCGACAAGTTTGGCCCCTTGGATGCTGCATCCCGCCAAAAGTGGCAGCGGGCCAAGCGCAGGCGCGGCCGCCCCGTTCGCGGCGAGGGGGCGCAGGTGATCTCGATCAGCATTGAGCGCGGACTGTTGCGGGCGTGCGATGAGCTCGCCCGTCGAAAGAAGATCACCCGCGCCAATCTGGTCGCCCGCGGGCTGCGCGCTATCCTGGCGGCTGAGGGGGCGGCGGTCCTCACTGATGTCAGGTGAATGCACCTGACATCAGTGAATCACCGGCACATGAGCATTGACTCCGGCTGAACTGCGGTCGAGTGATAAAGTGATAGGGTGATAAAGGGCTCCGGCAAACCGTCCCCTATCACCCAATCACCTTATCACCTTTTCGCGGCCCGCTCGCTGGCGCGCCTGCTGACCAGGGCGCTTCGGGCACGGCACCCTGCGAGCGTCAACTCGCACGGCGGGCGGGTTTTGCTTACGATCCACCAGGCCGACAGTGATTGGAGCATGGATGCCCAGAACAAGATCCAAGGCATGCCCGCGCTTAGAGCTTGGGCATGGCACCCCGAATGGTAGTCCGCATGGCGCGCCGCATGGCGCCGCGCGCGGGTTGAAATCGCAGGACCGGCGCGGGCGGCAGGCCGGCAGGGTCGGCCTGTTCGCACGGCTCGACGCACTGGCCCGAAATCTCTGGTGGACTTGGAACAGCACTCCCCAACGGCTATTCGCCGCGCTCGACCCCGTGCTGTGGGAGGCGACGAATCATAACCCGATCGCGACGCTCGCCCGCCTCTCGCCCGACCGCCGGACCGCCCTGCTCAACGACGCGGACTTCGCACGGCTGCTCGGACGCGCTGAGGCGGAACTGAACGAATACCTCACCGCCCGCACCTGGTTCCAGCGCACCGCGAACCGCCACGAGAAAGGCCTGCGCGTGGCCTACTTCTGCGCCGAATACGGGCTGCACGAGGCGCTGCCGCAGTATGCCGGCGGCCTGGGAGTTCTCGCGGGTGATCACCTCAAAGCCGCCTCGGATCTCGGCGTGCCGCTGGTCGCGGTCGGGCTGCTGTACCGCTCCGGTTACTATCGGCAATCGTTCGACTCCTCCGGCGCCACCCGCGTCGCCTACCCGGAGTACGACTTCTCGCTCCTGCCCATCAGCGACACCGGCCGCCAGGTCGCCGTCCCGCTCGACAAACGGCTGGTACATGCCCGCATCTGGCTGGTCCAGGTCGGCCGCGTTCCCCTGTACCTGCTCGATACGGACGTGCCCGAGAATCAGCCGCGCGACCGGGCCATCACGCGCGTCCTCTACGGCGGCGACCAGGTGACGCGCATTCAGCAGGAGATCATCCTCGGCGTCGGCGGCGTGCTGGCACTGCGCGAACTCGGACACGACCCCAACGTCTTCCACATAAACGAAGGCCACGCCGCCTTCTGCACCCTCCAGCGCTTGCGCGAGCTGCGGCAAGCCGGGGTGCCGCTCGAAGCCGCGGAGGAGCGCGTGTGGCAATCAACCGTCTTCACCACGCACACGCCCGTGCCCGCCGGCCACGACCGCTTTCCGCCCGAAATGGTGCTCCGCTGGCTGCGCCCGGTCATTGCCGACATCGGACTGCCGCACGACGCCTTCTTGGCCCTCGGCCGCGAGAATCCCGAAAGCCGCCGCGAGCCGTTCTGCATGACTGTTCTCGCGCTCGGCCTGAGCCAGCGCACCAATGGTGTGTCGCGCATCCACGG
Source organism: Phycisphaerae bacterium (assembly GCA_012515775.1). Taxonomy (GTDB): domain Bacteria; phylum Planctomycetota; class Phycisphaerae; order UBA1845; family Fen-1342; genus JAAYXS01. The sequence goes on along the minus strand of JAAYXS010000629.1, from coordinate 567 downwards.
CGCCGTGTCACGCGCGATGTGGCAGAACGTCTTTGAGGCGGCGCGGCCGGAGGACGTGCCGATCGGCCATGTCACCAACGGTATACATGCACCGACTTGGCTTGCTACGGAGATCGAACCGCTGTACCAGCGCTACCTCCGGCCTCGCTGGGTCGGCGCCGGCCCGGAAAACGATTGGTGGAAACACGCCGCACGCATCCCGCCCGCCGAGCTATGGCGCGTCCGAACGCTGCTGCGTCGCAAGCTCATAGCTTTCATCCGGCAGCGCTTGCGGCAGCAGCTTGAGGCCGGTTTCGGCTCACCGAAAGAGCTGGCCGTTGCCTACGAGAGCCTGGACGAGAACGCGCTCACGATCGGTTTCGCCCGGCGCTTCGCCACCTACAAACGGGCAACGCTCATCTTCCGCGACCTGCGCCGCCTGGCCGCCATCCTGAACGACCCGCACCGCCCGGTTCAGCTCGTATTCGCCGGCAAAGCCCACCCGCGCGACGTCGCCGCTCAGGCCTTCGCCCAGACCGTGTGGCGCTATGCCCGCCGGCCCGAACTCCGCGGCCGCATCGTCCTGCT
>JAAYXS010000628.1 GCA_012515775.1 Phycisphaerae bacterium | reverse complement strand
TATATCGGCACCAGTCCCGTGGGCACAACGGTCTTATAGATATAGAAGACTAGTCCGTATGCGGCTTGGGCCAGCCGGGCAGCAACGCCGTGCTCCGCCAGCGAAACAGTCAACCCCTCAGTTGCCTTTGCTATGGGCGCCATAATGGCAGCCGCAATTGCAAGGACTGCGAACGGTATCTTCTCCAGCAAAACCGGCCACGGCACGCCCCTCGCGCGCGAGCCGAGCCGGCCCAGCGGATACCAGTCGAGCAACAGTAGCACCAGCGGCAATGGCACGCCCATTCCGCGACTGAGCAGGCCAGCCGCATACAGCATGACGGCCAGCGTTAACCAGCCGGCGCGGCTCATTCCCGTGCCGGCGCGCGCGGCGCGCAAATAGCTCAGCGTACACAGCAGCAGGAAAAATGTGCTCAGCACGTCGGCCCGGTCGGTCACCCAGGCAACCGTCTCTACCCGTAGCGGATGGAGGCTATACACGAGTGCGGCCACAAGAGCGCTCGCGGGCAGATGCCAGGAGGCGGCTCGGCGCGCCGCGCCGCCGCGCTCCGCTGCGCGGCGCATCAGGCTCAGTGCCAGCCAGTAGACGAGTATGGCGTTTGCGCAGTGCAGGAAAAGACTGGTTAGGTGATAGCCCCAGGCATTCATCCCCCACAACAAGTAATCCAGCCCCAGACTGATCCACGTCAGCGGCTGGTAATGCCCGAAGTGGAACGTCGAGAACATCCAACGCAGTTGCGTGGCGCCCAGCCCGCGGTAATGCGGGTTCTCCAGCAGAAAGGCCGTGTCATCATAATTAAAGTCATTGGCCAGACACGGCCAGAAGCTCAGCAGCGTCGCGCCGACCAGGCCAACGCAGAAAATAGCCGAAAGTGCTTTGCCGCCCCGCGCCCACACTGCATCTGACGTGTTCTCCCCCAGAACGCGTGCTCGGACGCGCGCGCTCATCCTACCGCGAGCTGGATCAAGTTGCCCAGGACGCTGATGGCCGCTACAGCACCCAGAACAATCGCAAGAGTGACGGCCGAGTCGTGGCGGTCACGGCCGCCCTTGCGGCTCGCGACGAACTGCTCCTGGGGGACGGCGTCGCCGGCCGTCAGGCTCCCGAGGTCATCGTCCGCCAGGTTTCGATTGGCATGGTAGGGCGGTTCGCCGCGGGCCAGTAGTGCCAGATCGGTGAGCAGTTCGCGCGCACTGGAGTAGCGCTGGTCGCGGTTCTTGGCCATCAGCGTTTCGATCATGGCGCCGCAGCCCGCACTCAAGCGCGTGTTCAGATGATCGGGCGGAGTCAGTGGTTCTTTCAGGTGCTTGTGCATGACGGCCGAGGGCGTCGCGCCCTCGAACGGCACGCGACCGGTAACCATGTGGTACCAGGTGGCGCCCAGCGAATACAGGTCGGCCCGATGATCAATATGCACTTCGCCGCGGATCTGCTCGGGGCTGATGTAATACGGCGTGCCGTACGCGCGGCCGGCTTCGGCCATGGCCGCCTCGTTATCGGAAGTTTCGCGGGCCAGACCCATATCTGCCAGCTTGGCCACGCGATCCTTGGTGAGCATGATGTTCTTCGGCTTTACGTCGCGGTGGATGATGCCGCGTTCGTGAGCATGCTGCAGGGCGCGCGCGACCTGCGTGATTATGTCGATCGCCTCGGGCTCGTCGTATACTTTGCCCTCGGCCAGCTCATCGTAGACCGTGCACCCCTCCACGTACTCCATCACGAAATAGTGGTATCCGCCGGCTTCGCCGACGTCGATGGCCTGAACGATGTTGTTGTGGTTGAGCTGAGCGGCGGCGCGGCCTTCGCGGTAAAAGCGCTCCACGAACTCCGCATTCTTGCTCAAACGGCGGGGCAAGACCTTCACCGCGACGATGCGGTCGAGGCTGACCTGCTTGGCCCGATAAACCACGGCCATCGCCCCGGCCCCGCACTTGTTCAGCAGCTGGTACCCAGGAATCTGCTGCGCCGGCTGGCCACCCGAGTCATCATTGACCCCCTGCAACCGGTTGAGCTGGGTCCGAGTCAAGAAACCGAGGTCGACGAGGACTTCGCTCATCGGCCTGCGACGGCCCCCGGCGAGGATTTTCTTGTGGTAGTCAACGGCCGTACGAACTTCGTGCGGCGTCACCAACTGACGCTCGACGACCGTTTTGAGAATCTGACTGTCTTCGGGGGCGTCGGGCACGGTCTTCTCTATGATTATGCGTCTGCTCGCCGACAGCTTCCGCCGCAATTTTCGTCAAATTCTACGCAAAATAATCGGCGGATTCAAACCATAGGGGCCCGGGGCACCGCCGGCAGCCGGTGCACCAGGCCTGGCCGCCCTCGTAAGCGTCTTGCGGCGTGGGTCCGAATATGTGATAGCGTCGATCAGCGTCTCTTTTCGCTCGCTGCTGTGCTCGGCTCCTGCCGACGCTCCACAAAGGTATCGTTCCCGCATGTACACTTCGGCACTTTGACCCCCTGAGTCACATGCATTTGGCCGCCGCATTTTGAGCAGATCAAGTCGGCCGTCTTCCTGGCTATTTCTCCAGCTTGTGTAGGCATCTCGACCACCCTTTTGAAATTCACACGCGACAGGCCCCAAAACGCTTCGGGCCTCCTCGGTCGCTACCGATTTTGAACCTCAGGCCGGTGAACACCGCCTGAATGTGGTCTCAAATGTCTTTAAAGGTCGAAACGGCACCGGGTTTTCAGATTCGTAAGGCCGGGTAAAATGCCTAACGCCCTGCCGAGCCGAAAAGCGACCAAAGAGGGCCCGCACATGACACCAAACCGCCGCCGCGCACGCCTCTGGCCGGCAGCCGTTGCGATCGTGCTACTAACGGCTTCTGCTGCCCTGTGTGCCGATGAGCATCCTTTGCTTTCGTGTATGCAGGAGGAGCTTCAGCTTTCGCTGGAGAACCTGGTCGGTCCAGACGGCACCAAGCCGTATTTCCTGCAATATTCCGTTTACGATAAGCAGGAGATGTTCGTCTCAGCCAGTCTGGGAGCGCTCACGGCAGATTACGCTAACCACTCGCGCTCGCTGGACGTCGACGTCCGATGCGGCGACTACGCCCTCGACAACACGCGCCAAATCCGGGGCTCCGAAGCCGGATTTGATTACGGCCACAGCGCGACATCGCTCCCGCTCAACGGCGATTCGCTGGCGACACGCCACGCCATTTGGCTAGCCACGGACAACAAGTTCAAAGCCGCCGTGAAGCGCCTGGCGCAAGTCAAAGCCAACCTCAAGGTGAAAGTGGAAGAGGAAGATCCGGCCGACGACTTCTCGCGGGAAGCGCCCAGCACGCACATCGGACCGTGGGTGTCGCATACTGCGGATCGGGAGGCGCTGGCGGCTCGGGCGCAGCGCCTGTCACAGCGCTTCCGCGATTTTCCGCTAATCTATAGTTCTTCAGTCTCAATCTCCGGCGGCGCGACCAACAATCTGCATGTCAATTCTGAAGGTAGCCGCCTGCAATTCGGGCGGACGGCGTGGCGCATCGGCATCCAGGCCGGCACGATCGCCGAAGATGGCATGGAGCTCTGGCAATACAGAGCATTCGACTCCGCAACTCTGGAAGGCCTGCCGGACGACGATGAGGTGATGAAAGCGGTTGACCGAGTGATTGCTGAAATTCTCGCCCTGCGCGAGGCCCCGCTGGTCGAGCCATACACCGGACCCGCGATTCTGCTAAACCGCGCCAGCGGCGTCTTCTTTCATGAAATTTTCGGCCATCGCCTCGAAGGGCATCGCCAGAAGGACGTCGAGGAAGGGCAAACTTTCGCAAAAAAAATCGGGGAGCCCGTCCTGCCGGAGTTCCTAAGTGTCCTGGATGATGCCACGCTCCGCCGGTTCAAAGGCGTGGACCTTAACGGCTTTTACGAGTTCGACGACGAGTGCGTGCCGGCTCAACGAGTGAAGCTGGTCACTAACGGCGTACTTAAGTCCTTTCTGCTCTCGCGCAGCCCCACGCGCGGCTTCACGCAATCCAACGGGCACGGGCGGCGCGAGTCGGGTGCCACCGTCGTGGCGCGCATGGGAAATCTGATCATCGAATCGCAGCACCAGGTCCCGTTTGACGAGCTGCGTCAGATGCTCATCAGCGAGTGCAAACGGCAAGGAAAAGAATACGGCCTGCTGTTCACTGATATTTCCGGCGGCTACACGATCACCGAGCGCTACATGCCGCAAGCTTTCAAGGTGGTGCCCATACTCGTCTACCGCGTGTACACCGACGGACGCCCCGATGAACTCGTGCGCGGCGTCGATATCGTCGGAACGCCGCTGACCTGTTTCTCAAAGATACTCTGCACCGCCGACGATCCGGCGGTGTTTAACGGCTATTGCGGCGCGGAGTCCGGCTCCGTGCCGGTTTCCGCCATCTCACCCAGCATCCTGGTCGAGCAGATAGAGGTCGAGAAGAAACAGAAGGCCCAGGACCGCCCGCCCATTCTCCAAGCTCCCATCGCCGAGGAAAAAGGTGCACTCGGCGCCGCCCAGAACTAAAGCTCTCCGGAAAGGACCGATGAAAACACTCCTTATTAGCAAGCAACCCATGAGATCCCTGGTTGTGCTCGGGCTGGCGCTGGTGATTCGCGTTTCAGTGCCGGCGCAAGCCGAAATGAACCTCGATAAGGAACTGCGCGCCGATGTCGTGCTGCGGGCACTGGTGGATGAACTGCAGCGCGATCATTCCGGCTTGGCCCTCGAAGGGCTCGAGCGGCCGTACTTCATCGAGTATGCACTGGCCGACGCGAGTCGCGCTTCGGTATCCGCCACGCTGGGCGCGGTCACTTCGCGCAACGAGTATCGCAACCGTTCGCTGAGGACCGACGTGCGCGTGGGTTCGTACGAGTTGGACAACACAAATTTCCGCAGCGGCGGCTACAGTTTTTTCGGGAGGGCGGGCAGCAGCAGCGGTGCCGCCATGCCGATCCAAGACGACTACCACGCCATTCGCCAGGCCATCTGGTGGGCCACCGACCGCGACTACAAAGCCGTGGTCGAGGCCTTGGTCCAGAAGAAGGCCATCATGGAAAGCAAGCTCATCGAGGACAAGCCGCCCGACTTTTCGCGTGAGCAGCCGGTCGTCAACTTCGACGAGCGGGCGCCGGTAGAGCTCGATTTGGCCGCGATGGAGGCCATCGCCACAGTCGTCTCCGCTGTCTTCTGCGACTATCCTGAAATCCAGAATTCCAACGTCACCCTCAGCGCCGGCAGCGGCAATCGTTACCTGGTGAATACCGAAGGCACGCGGCTGCGTTTCGCCGGATTGCGCTGCGTGCTGTCGGTCAGCGCCACGGTCCAGGCCGACGACGGCATGAAACTGTCCGATTCATTCCTGATCTTTGGGAACACGCCCGATGACTTGCCTTCGCCCGAACAGGTCATCCAGCGCTGCCATGACGTGGCCGCCCGGTTGCTGGCACTGAAGAACGCGCCGGTGCTGACCTCGTATTCCGGCCCGGTGCTGTTCGAAGCCGAGGCGGCGGCCCGAATCTTCGCCCGGCAATTCGGCTATTCGTTCGCCGGTGGACAGCGCGCGGTCGGCAGCCGCGCGGGCCCGGACGATTTCGCCAATAAGCTCAACCGCCGCATATTGCCGCGCTTCATGAACGTCGTGGATGACCCGACGCTCGAGGAGATCGAAGGCGTTCCGGTGCTCGGCCACTACGAGTACGACGACCAGGGCGTGCCGGCGCAGCCCGTGACGTTAGTTGAAAACG
>JAAYXS010000627.1 GCA_012515775.1 Phycisphaerae bacterium | reverse complement strand
GGCTCTTGACCGCCTTGGCGCTTGAACAAACCGGCAGAATGCTGCGCTAAAAGCTGGGCGCTGTAATCGGGGACGTCGGTATCGACCGCCGGGGCATTGCTCATGGCCTTCTTCAGCGCCTCGGTGTCTCTTTGGATGGCCTCAGTCAACTCGGCGGGCGCGAGCTTTTCGTTGCCATAGCTGACGCGGTTCGGCGAGCGCACCATGTACAGGTAAACCATGAGCAGCAAGAAGATTGCCGCCAACCCCAGAGTGATCTTCTCCACGTGTTGCTCAAAGATATTAACCGAGCCTCTAGCCATTGTCCGGTCCTCTGTCAGGGGCGGTGCTGTGCGTCAGAGTTATCGTCCGGTCCACTTCTTCAGGGTCTTTTTCTGGTCGGCTGTCTGCCCTTGCCGGCCGGCTTGCCCTTGCCGTCTGTCTCATCCGCTATTCCCAGTTCGGCGCGCACCGCAGGGGGGAACCACTTGGCATACACATTGCGCGCCATGTAACCCTCGAAATCCAGTGTGACTCGCGCACCCGGCGCCGTGCCGTAGAAATACCCATTGCTGTAGTCCGAGGCCCGGGGGCCGAGCGCCTCGTACTTGCTCCCGACGAGCACGTAACTGTTCTGTCTGGTAATCGCGTCGACTAGCTGGGTCAGGGCGCGCTGGTCCACAACGGCCACCACCGTGAAGCGCACCACGTCGAAATCCTTGTTGCAACGCCGCCCGGTAAACGACTCGCCCAGAAAAGGCGGTGGACCGCCGGTACCGGAGCGCACGTCTGACGGGAAGGACAGCAAGCCCTTGTCTCCGTAATAGCCATGAACGGCGACCGTCTGCAGGCGCTTGACGGGCATGTTCTCGACGTAGACCTCCTCAGGCGGAAGCTGCTGGGCCACCTCGTCATTCAGCTCGGCCACCGCCGCGACTACGTCCTGCTCGACCCAAAGCATGACTTGCGCATACCACATATCGGCCGGCTGCGGCTGCTCACCGGCACTATGCCAGATTGGGCTGAGGCTGAAGCTGTACCCGGACACGGCCGGGTTGGTGCCTACGTAACAGCGTATGTTGCGCGCTTTGGTAATTCGCGCCCGGGCCGCGGCGTCTTTGCCGGGGTCGCCGCCGGGAGTAGCGCTTCCGGCCGGCGGCGCGCCCGCTTGCCCGGCCACTGGCGGAGTAGTAGAGGTTCCGACGCGCGGCAGGGTCGGGCCATGATCGCCGTGCTCGAGTTTCCAGCGCTCCTCCAGTTCGGCGATTTGTTCCCTGGCTTCCGCGATTTCAGCCTCGCTCGGAAGGTTGCCGCCCTTCAGTTTCCCGCGCGGCAGGTCCGCCATGGCCTTGCGGTAGGCATCGCAAAAATCGTACGCCAGCGCGGGGCGCGCCGGCGTCGGGAACACGCCTTCTATCAGCGGGGTACGTGCATTGATCTCCGCGGCCGCGGCCAGCACCTCCTCGTACTCGGCCTCCAAGCGCGCGACGCGGCTCTTCTCGGCAGCAATGCTCTCCTCGTTGCGCGGCGTGGATTTCAGGGAGCTCAACTGCTGTCCCAAGGCGGCCCGCTCTTTCATATCGTTGACGACGCTGTCTGACATCATCCCCAACACGGCCACGACAATGAACAGCAGTGCCGCTACGCCGGTGATCAGTAGTACGAGATGTGCTTTGATAAACGCCATTGCTGGTCTCCTGTGCTTACGCGGACGGACAACGCGTTGCCGCGCGCCTCAGGGCTTATTTTTCTTACCCGGTTTCTTGACTGGCTCGGTCTTTTCTTCGCCCGGGGCAGGTTTTTCACCGAGTTTGAGCTTGAACTCGAATTCCACGCGCCAGTCGGTGCTCATGTCCTCTCCGGTAACCGGATCCTTCAGCAACGATTCCGCGCCGGCCGCCGCAGCGCCGCTGCCCACCCCAGCACCGCCGACCGGCGATTGACTCGGCGCGGCTCTCCGAAAGCGCGGTGTGGCGATCACTCCCTGGCCGTCTGGCATGTGGAAACCGCGACCTGCTTCACTGGCGAGCTTCCGCAACCTGGACAAATACTCATTTTCCAGGAAGTCTGATACCTGGGCTCGCGTATCCCCATAGAGCAGACGTCCCGACACCAAAACGACGAACCCGGCGTTCCTCCGGTCGCTTGCCTTGACGCCGCGCGCCGAACCTGCGAAACCCTCGCCTCGTGCGCCGGAACCGCTCGCGGCAGTCAGGTTAACCTTGTCAACGTCGTCCACATAGACGAAGTCTACAGTGTCAATTAGAAACTGCCCGCGGTCCTTGCGACTGGGGGCCGCCCCACTCTCCCACAACTTCTTCAGGTCGGCCATCGAATTCACTGCACTCAGCGCGGGCTGAGGTTCGGGCAGCGCCATGAAGGGCAAAGTCAGAATCTGGGGCATCAGTGCGACGTTGTCACGCATCGCCAGAAGGTCCTTGATAGCGTCTTCCTGACCCTTGGTGTTGGACTGGACTTTCTGGTACTCGCTCTTGTATTTGTTCGCTTGTTGAATGGCCTCATTGGCCCTCTGAACTACGCTTTCAGCAGAGGCCAGCGCTTGGCGGTCGAGCATCGCACGCCCCCAGGGCAGCAGGGCTGCCACGCCCAAACAGGCCGCCGCGGCCATGAACAACGGTCGCTTGCGATTCCATATTGCCAGACGGGCCAACTCGGTGGGCAGCATGCTGGCATTAATCTTGGCCAGCCCGAGCCCCTGCAGCGCCAGGCCGTAAGCCGGCGCGAACGTCAGGATGTTCTCGGAAAACTGGGGCGCGTTTACCGTGGGGGTCGCGATCATCTGATTGAAGCGCTCCAGTTTGATGACCCCGCCCAAAATGGTCAGGTTGTTCTCCAGGTACTTCTGCAAGCCCGGCAGCCGAAAAGCGTTGCCCAACGCCAACGCGCTGCGCAGCTCGACGTCGCGGTGCGTGGAGCTGAAGAAGCCGATCGAGCGCTGAATCTCTGCCACCAACTCGGCAAAGACGGGCCGCATGGCTTGGAAGATCTGCCGCGCGTACTTGCTGCTGGCGGCCGTTCGCTTCAGGCTTTCCGCCTTGGCGAACGAAAGTTTGAAAGCCCGCACCAGGGCTTCGGTGAAGTTATTTCCGCCGAGCGGAATGTTGCGCGTCCAGGCGCTGTTCGGCTCCACAATGACCAGCTCAGTATTCTGAGCCCCGACACTGATGATGACGGTGGCCGCCTTGGGATCGTCATTGGGCCGTTCAAAACACGAGAAGTTGTACAGCGCACAAGGAACGGTCTGCACGATGGCCGGCGAAATGCCGACGGCGCTCAGGAAGCCGACATGCTTGCGGATAAGGTCCTTGCGCATGGCGAAGATGCCGACTTCCAGATCGGGGGATTCTGGAGTGGCAAAGGTCTGATAATCCCAGACGACATCATCCATATCGAATGGGATTTGCTGGCCGGCTTCGAACTTGACCAGGTCGGGAATCTTCTTCGGGTCGACCGGCGGCATCTTGCAGAAACGGGCGAACGTCTGTTGCCCGGGCACGCCCAGCACGAAACGGTCGCCTTGCCAATCATTGCGCGTGACGAACTTTTCCAGCGCCGCCCGAATCAGCTCATCCGGCTCGGCGTCGGGCTGCGACAGGATCTTGGCGTGTTCGATCAGGTCGAAGGCGACCGCCTCCACCTTTCCGTCGCCCGCATTTCGCAGTTTAAGGGCTTTCAGCGCACATTGCCCAATGTCTATACCCCATACCGCGTTCGAAGCAGCCATTGTTCACGCTCCTTCCGCGCACGGACCTCACGCGCCGTTATTGGGGCGCGCGCACGTCCTGCGAAGTTCCGAGACCGGAAGCATGTACGCAAGGCCCGGTCGATCATTCACATATAGAGGTTACAACCACAACTAGCCGTTGTAGTCTGAGCCGTGGTATCACCACGACAGCTCGCTTGGGGCGGGAATGATGCGTATGAACGAATGAAGCCGTCTTCGTGCCCTACCCGGCGGGACTATCTGGCTGCGGGTCTTTAAGATTCAGTTTGCTGGGTTCTGCGCCTCCTGCGTTCGGCTACTCCGGTCTCGCCTTCCTCCTTATAAACTTACCGGTACGCGTCAAGTTGTCAAACGAGACGCCGATTTTGTGACGCTTATCCGCCACCCACGCTCCAGCTCTGCGCAGGCTGCGTGCCGTCAGCGCTCGAACTCCGTTCGGCGTAAGCGCCCCTCTCGCAAGCCACCACGAAGCGTTCGCCGCAGGATTTCAATTCCTCCCAGGATTGGCGTATCCGGTCGGATTCGTCGGGCGTGATTTGCCCATCGTTTTCAATACTGCGGCTGATCGTGCTTAGGACCTTGCTGAACTCCTCGATCACGCGTTGCGTGGAAGCCAGCAGCCCGGCCCCCTGATTGAGCCGGTCGATCTGCGGGCTCTCCACGAAAAAGCCGCCGGCCGCCTGGCAAAGCCAGCGCACGATCCGCGTGTCGCCCGTAATCTCGAGGATGCTGCGCACGCGATCCAACGGGTTCAAGGCCCCGGAGCCCGTACCGCGCGGCCCTGTCTCCTGCGACCATTTGTAAACGAGCGCGGCGCTGACGCGCAGTTTCGCGGCCAAAGTTTTCGCCCCGACTTGCTCGACTGCCTCTCTCAATATTTGCCAAGACTGCATGTTTAATCCTGCCACGCCGAACGAAGCCGGCCAGAGACGCACTTTCAGAGTTGGACCAGTATTATCCGAAAGTTGGCGGTTTCCGTCAATCCTGCGCGCTGGGGGGCAAGGCTTGAATCATGTGTCAAGGGCGCAATAATCTACGGTGGCGTTGGTCTAGGTGTTCGATCCCAAGCCCTGCATGGAACCGCTTTCGTGCTCCCCGCAGGGGATTTTCTGGTCCCATAATGGAGGTGAACAATGGCCTATGAGCTCCCGCCCCTTCCGTACGCGTTCGACGCGCTCGAGCCTCCCATCGACGCGCGAACCGTAGAGATTCACTACACCAAGCACCACAAAACGTACCTTGATAACCTCAATAAAGCGCTTGAGGCTCATCCCGACTTGTCGCGCAAGCCGATCGACGAACTGCTCCGCGATTTGTCCCAAATCCCCGAGAACATCCGCCAAACCGTCATAAACAACGGCGGCGGATATGCGAACCACAACCTGTATTGGGAAGTTATGGGGCCCAAGAAGGGCGGCGAGCCGCGCGGCGAGTTGGCCAACGCGATCAACGACGCCTTCGGCGGGTTTGCGAAATTCAAGGAGCAGTTCAGCCAGGCCGCGTTGACGCGCTTCGGAAGCGGTTACGCCTGGCTGACATTCGACCCGAATGGAAAGCTGACCATCACCCAAACGCTCAACCAGGACTCGGTGGTCTCGATTGGCCACAAACCGATTCTCATCATCGACGTTTGGGAACACGCCTACTACTTGAATTATCAGAACCGCCGTGCCGACTACATCGCCGCTTGGTGGAACGTGGTCAACTGGGATGCCGCCGAGCAACGGTATCGCGCCGCGAAGCGCTGAATTCGCCGCGATGACTTGAATCGTGCCAAACCGCGACAGCGCGCTCTTCGCGTTCTATCGCGCGCGCCGATTTTGGACGCCGGGGCGCGTTCTTGCCAGGACGCGCCCCCCACGCTTAGCCCCTCTCGATCCCTCGATCCTCGCGTGGCCTGTCCTGAACCCCCTCGATACCCTCCTCACGTTATACTCTCGTTGGGAGTAAACAGCGGATGAACAACAATGAATGACGAGCAGGAGTTGGCGCGCCTGCTGAATCGTGGCCATACCTGCATTTGTGTGTCCACGCTCGAAGAGGAATACACGCTGGGGCTGATTCGCAATGCGGCCCTGAATGCCGATCGGGGGCTGTGGGTCTGGTCTATAGCCGGTGGCGTTCAGGACGGCCTGTTTACGTCTGCCCCGTGTGTGCCCGAAACGGAGAGCCCCGTCGCCGGCCTCACGTATTTCGCCGAACTGCCCGAACGTTCGCTTTGCGTCGCGCTCGACCTCGCTTCGCACCTGCGCGACGAACGTACACTCCGTGTCATCCGCAATCTGCTGCAACAGTTCCAGTCCACCCGGCGGCAGCTCATCCTGCTTGATTGGAAAGAGGAACTGCCGCAGGTCATTCGGGACTACGCGACAGAATTCCGGCTTTCTCTGCCGGACGACGCCGAAGTGGAGCAAATCGTCGCGGCCACGCTGCGCAAAGCCCGCGAAGATGGCCCGCTGGAAGTCTCCATTAAACGCAGCACGCTGCGCGTCATGATCCGCAACCTGCGCGGGCTGCCGCGCCGTCAAATCGAACGCATCATCAATGACGCGGTCGTGCTGGACCGCCGCCTGGACGACAGCGATCTCAACGCCGTCCTGGCGCATAAACGGCAGATACTCCAGCACGGCAGCTTGCTCCAGTTCGTACAGACGCCCGTCGACCTGAGCGAGATCGGCGGCCTGCGGCGGCTGAAGGCATGGCTGGAGCAACGCGCGCCGGCAACGCATGAACATGCGAAAGACTACGGGCTGGTGGCCCCGCGCGGCGTGTTGATGCTCGGCGTGCAAGGAGCGGGCAAGAGCCTGTGCGCCAAAGCCATCGCGACCGCCTGGCAACAACCACTGCTGCGGATGGACGTGGGGGCCCTGTATGACCGCTACATCGGCGAATCGGAGCGGCGACTGCGCGACACGTTCGCCCAGGCCGAACGCATGGCGCCAATCGTGCTCTGGATCGACGAAATCGAAAAGGCGTTCGCTTCGGCCGCCAGCCATAACACCGACGGCGGGCTGTCGCAGCGTATGTTTGGCTCACTGCTGACGTGGATGCAGGAGCACATGGCCCCGGTTTTCATCGTGGCCACGGCGAACAACATCGACGCGCTGCCGCCCGAGTTGCTGCGCAAGGGGCGCTTCGACGAGATATTTTTCGTCGATCTGCCAAATGAGGAAGTGCGGCGGCAGATATTCGCGATTCACCTGCGCAAGCGCCGCCGCGACCCCAAGCAGTTCGACTTGCAGGCGCTCGCCGTCGCGTCCGATGGCTTCAGCGGGGCCGAAATTGAACAGGCCGTCATAGCGGGTCTTCACCGGGCCTTCTCCGCGAACACCGAGCTGGCCACCGAACACATCTTGCAGGCAATCAAGGACTCGCCGCCTCTCTCTGTCACAATGGCCGAATACGTAGCCGCATTGCGGCAGTGGGCCATCGGCCGCTGCGTTCCGGCCGATTGAGTAGCAGACTCGGCTCGTGTCGAGCCGGAATGCGACCAGAGTGCCGCCAATTGCTCAGGTCGCACGCCTGACCAGACTAGG
>JAAYXS010000626.1 GCA_012515775.1 Phycisphaerae bacterium | reverse complement strand
GCCGCGGGCCGCCGCGCCGCGTGCCCGGCCTGTGTTTCACCGGTCTGAAGCGGGGCGCCCTCTGCCTCACCGTGACGCATCTAAGCTCCTTGCGCGTCTTGCGGGCACGAGCCATCCGGGCTCGTCCGCCCCAATACTAATGCAAATCCCGGACCAGTGACGTTTCACCCGTGCCCGTGACCTCCGCCTTATCCGCCGCGCGGCCATGAATCGCTGTTTTTTCACGTTAAACGCGGTTTTTGGCCCGTCACCAACCGCCGGCCGCGCGCCACACTCCCGCCAGCAAATGCGCGCCGCGCGGTTACATTCGATCCGCGCCGGATATAAAGGTGCCAGGCGGCTCCCAAAGCTGATTGGCAAGTTAGGTTAGCGGCTCCAGGCCGTAACGCTTGAGCTTTTCCCGCAGCGCTTTGCGGCTGATCTCCAGGATTTCGGCGGCGCGCGTTTTGTTGTTGTTCACGCTGAGCAGCACTTTGCGGATGTGGCTCGCCTCGGCCTCGGCCAGAGTGCGCGGCTGTTGCCCCCGGCTCGATGCGGAAAAGCGCATCAGGGACGGCAGTTGCGACAACGAGACGCGCTCCCGGTCGCTCATGACCGCCAGGCGCTGGATCAGGTTCTGCAACTCCCGCACGTTACCCGGCCAATGATACCCGCGTAATACATCCAGCACCGCGTCCGAAAACTCCAGCGGCTGCCTGCCGGCCTGCTTGGCATATTTCGTGTTGAAATGCTGGATCAGCAGCAGGATATCATCGCCACGTTCACGCAGCGGCGGCAGATCAATCGTCAGAATGTTTAGGCGAAAGAACAGATCATCCCGAAAGTCCTGCCGGCTCACCTGGGCATGGAGGTCCTTGTTCGTCGCCGCGATCACCCGCACGTCAACCGCCTGCGGGCGGCTGGCTCCCACCATCTGCACTTCGTTATCTTCCAGAACGCGGAGCAGCTTGGCCTGCGCCGATAGCGTCAGCTCGCTGATCTCGTCCAGGAAGACCGTGCCCAGATTGGCCGTGATGAAAAAGCCCGGCCGCGTGGCGACGGCACCCGTGAAGGCCCCTTTCACGTGGCCGAACAGTTCGCTCTCCACCAGGCCGTCCGGAATGCCCGCGCAATTCACCGCCACAAACGCGGCCGAGGCCCGCGGGCCGCTGTAGTGGATGGCCCGGGCGACGAGTTCTTTGCCGGTTCCGCTCTCGCCGGTAATCAGCACCGTGGCGTCGGTGGCGGCCGCTTTGTGAATGCTGGCGACGACCCTCCGCATGGCCGGCGACTCGCCGATCAGCCCCAGCGCCGGACCGCTCGGCGGTGGCCGCTCGGCATTGGCCGCCCGCCGCGCGTGCAGCCGGTCCAAGGCCCCGCGTACCGCCGTCAGCAATTCCTCGTCGGTAAACGGTTTGGGAAGATAATTCTCCGCCCCCTCCCGCAGCGCCTGCACGGCCGTTTCGATCGAGGCGTAGCCGGTAATCATGATCACCGCGGTGTCCTCGAAATTGGCGCGCACGTGGCGGACAAGGTCGAGTCCGCCGACCTTGGGCATCTTCAAGTCAGTAATCACCAGGTCGACGGGCGTTGCCTCAAGTATCCCCACCGCGTCGGCCACGCGGGTCGCGGTGAGTACCCGGAACCCCTGTGACAGGAGATTTCGCTTAATGACGCGCAGTGCGACTGGCGCATCATCAACCACGAGCATAGTCTCTGGCCGGTTAGCGGGCATTTTCTTCCTGCTCCTCGACCTGAGAAGCGGCCGGCAAACGGATTTCGAATCTGGTGCCCGCCCCGGGCTGGCTCGCGCAATTGATCGTTCCATGGTGCGAGGTGACGATGCCGTGGACGATCGCCAAACCCAGGCCGGTCCCCTCGCCGACGTCCTTGGTGGTGAAGAAGGGTTCGAAACTCTGGGCCAATACCTCCTTGCTCATGCCCACGCCGGTGTCCTGCACAACCAACGTGGCGGAATCGGCATCGCCGTAAGTGACGATGCTCAGCCGGCCGCCGCCGGGCATCGCTTGCACCGCGTTTACGACCAGATTGACCACAACCTGCTGCAACTGAGACGAATCGGCGAAGATCAGCGGTAGGTCATCGGAGAGTGTTTGGACCAGCTCAATGGCCCCCTTTTCGCAACGCGCCCGCAGAATGGACATGCTCTGCTCGACCACGTCGTTCAAATTCAGCAGCACTTTCCGCGGCGGACGCTGACGCGCGAAGAGCATGAGTTTATTAACGATGTCACGCGCGTGCAGCGAGGCGGCGATAATATCGTCCAGGTCGTCGGCCACGTACCCATCAAGCTGGGGCGCCTTTCGGGCCAGTTGCGCGCAGCCCAGGATAGCATTCAGCGGCTCATTGATTTCGTGTGCCACCCCGGCCACGAGCTGACCGATCGTCGCGAGGCGGTCGGCCCGGCGAATGTGCTCCTCCAGCTCCTTGCCGCGCTCCGCGGCGCGATGCCGGCCGATAATGTCAGCTATTTCCCGGGCCACAGCACTGAGCAGGTCCGCCTCCTCTTCCAGAAAAGCCCCCTGCACGAAGTCCGGACGATCAGCGACATAGCCGATTTCGACCCTGCCTTGCGATACCCCGTCCAGAACAATGTCCTGGCTCTGGCGCACACGTACCGCCGCCAGATCACCCGTGGCATAGGTGTCCGCTCCCAGCACGATGCCGGCCACAGCGAGGTCGGGATACTGCCAGGCGGCCGGCAGGAGCTCTGCTATCCGCCGCAACTGCTCGGCAATCGGAACTTCAGCCTGGCTCGTAATCCGCGAAATCTTGTACAGGCACGTCAACTCCTTCACGCGCTCACGCAGCGCTGCGTGCGCACGCCGATCAGCCAATCCCATCCCCACGATCTGCGCCAGGGTCTCGTAAAAATCGATCGTGTCCGGGTTAAACACGCCCGCCTTTCGGCTGTCGAGCCGCAGCAAGCCCGCGTAGCCCGCGCTGACCTCAAAAGGGATCACGACCAGGGACTTCGCGCCTTCTGAGCATCGCCCTTCCGCGTCGGAGTGTTCCATCCAGAAACTGCCGTAAGCCGTAAAGTGGTCCGCCAGCTCGTCCGGCGCGCAGCCCAGTACGGTGCGGACGTACTC
>JAAYXS010000625.1 GCA_012515775.1 Phycisphaerae bacterium | reverse complement strand
TCGCGTGCTTGATCCCGCGGTTGCCGATTGGGCGGCGGTCTGGTCCTGTGTGCGGGGCGAAATCGGGGCCGGCGTGCCGAGTCCGCTGTCGGCGCGCCTGCGAGCCCACCTGGAAGGAAAGCGCACGCTCACACCTGCTCAGCTAGAGCGCGACCGAAAGCTCATGGCGGCCAACTGGTGCGCATTCCAGTGGGAGGTGTTCCGGCGTTGTGCCCTGGTGCAACTGTCGCGTGGATTGAACGCACCGCGCCTCGGGGACCCTGCGGTCCAGCATGCGTTGCGGCTGCAGGCCGAAGGCGCCGAAAACCGCCGCGCGTTACGCGAGCTGCTGCGGGCGCGTTTTGCGGGCCGCCCCGATTACGCCCTTCGGCACCCGCTGAATCGGCGCTGGCTGGCGGCGCACCCGCGCGTCCCGGCGGAAGTGTGGACGCGCGGTATAGCGCTGCGCGGCGAAGTGGCGGGCCTCGGCCCGGGCGATGTGTACTTGGAACAGGACCCGCTGGAGGTATTGCGAATGGGGTCGTATTTCGGCACGTGTGTCGGGCTGGGCGGGGCTATGGCGCACTCTGCGGCGGCCGCGGCATTGGATGTCAATAAGCAAGTAATCTATGCGCGCACGCGGGAGGGGCGCGTTATCGCACGACAGCTATTGGCAATCTCTGAAGGCGACGAGCTGGTTTGCTTCAGCGTCTACCCGGAGGACGTCGGTGCGGACGTAAAGAAGCTTTTTAGTGAATACGACGTGCGATTTGCCCGCATGCTCGGCTTGCGCATTAACGGCGGCGGGCGACAAAAGCCGGGATACGAGATTTGCACCATATTGTCGCACGACTTCTGGGATGACGGAGCTTGGCGCGCGGGTTGCGGCAAAGTCGGCCGCGGGGGGAGCGGACATTGCCGCGGCTCAAATGCTCGCCTGGCCGGACAGTAGTAGTTCCGCAATCTGCACCGCATTCAGCGCTGCGCCCTTTCGCAACTGATCGCCGCTGCACAGCAGTTGCAGGCCGCGGCCGTCGGGTAGAGTCGGATCCTGCCGGATGCGCCCGACGAGGACCTCGTCCGCGCCGGTTGCTTCGAGCGGGGTGGGGAAGTGATTGCGCTCGCGGTCATCGACCAGGCGGACGCCGGGCGCCGAGGCCAGCAAGATTCGCGCCTCTTCCTCGGGCATGGGGCGTGTGAACTCAATGGCGACCGCCTCAGTGTGGGCGCGCATGACGGGGACGCGCATGCAGGTGGGCGCGATCTGGATCGAATCTGGGCCGTCCGTCGGCTGGCCGAAAATTTTGCGCGTCTCGCGAATCAGTTTGGTTTCTTCGAGGTTGTAGCCATCCGGTCCGAGCACGCTGTTGTGACTGAACACGTTGAAGGCGCACGGCTCGGGGAAGATCTCCGGGCGCGGGGCTTGGCCGGCCAGCACGCTGCGCGTCTGCGATTCCAACTCCGCCAGCGCTCGCGCCCCGGCGCCGCTGGCGGCCTGGTAGGTCGCCACCACAGCTCGCCCAATCGGGTTGACGCGGTGCAGCGGCCAGAGCACGACCGCCAGGATAATGGTCGAGCAGTTCGGATTGGCGAGGATGCCCTTGTGCTGGAAGGCGGCCGCCGCGTTTACTTCAGGTACGACCAGCGGAACGTCCGCATCCATCCGGAACGCCGAGGAATTGTCGATCACCACTGCGCCGCCGCGCGCGGCGCAAGGCCCAAACTCGCGGCTGACGGCCGCGCCGGCCGAGAATAGCGCCAGATCGCAGCCCTCGAACGAGTCGGGCCGCAGTGCCTCGACGCGTAGGTCGCGCCCGCACCAGGGCAGCGTGCGCCCGGCCGACTGTGCCGAGGCCAGCAGGCGGTACTGTTGCGCTGGAAAGCGGCGCTGCTCCAGGACCACACCGAATTCGCGTCCGACGGCGCCGGTGGCGCCGACGATCGCGACGTGTTTGAAATGGGGCCGTTGTGTGAGGTTTGTTCGACCGGTCATTATCGTCCTGACTCGCCCTCGCTGGCGCTTCGGGCTCGGATCGACTATGGTAACATGTTGCCTAGGCCTGCGTCGCCCCACCGCAAGTTCGCCAGCGGCGAACCCGGTTCGCCGCTGGCGAACCGCTCCAGGAACTGCGGCGTACGTGTGACGTACTGTTGAGAGCTGCCGCTTCCTGACGCGTCGGCAGGCCGGAGATCACGCATGGGACGCTGGACGTATTACTCGCCTTTCTTCATAGGCGGCATCGTGGCCGCGCTGCTGCTGTCGACCTACCGCGAATTCCTGCCGGCCGGGGCGCCCTGGCAGTTTTGGGGGCTGCTGCTTCTGATGGCCTGTGGAGCCGGGCTGGCCTGCCAGCTTCTGATGCTGGGTGCGCAGGGGGCGTTCGCGCAGGTGCTGCCGGCTACGGGCGGTCGGTCGGTACGGGGCAGTGGGGCGATGCTGGCCGGCTGGCTGCTGATGGGCGGCGAGGTGCTGGCCATCGTCGCGGCCCTGCTGGCGGTGGAAGGTGTTCGCGTGGCGGCGATCGTTTTTGGCGCGCTGGCCCTGCTGACGCTGCTGGGCGCGGTGACAACGTACGCCTGGATGTGGCCGACGGCGGTGCGCGATTTCGCGGACGAGCGCTGAACCTAATCTTGGGCATGACGGGCGCCCGCTGCTTTTGGCGTGCCCGTTTCCGCGTACAGCATGGTCCCATATCGTGCGGGCTGGTATGCCGGCGAGTTGACATGCATCCGAGTGGGACAGAGAATTAAGACAAATTCGGGCGACGGCGAGCCTTCAACCGGCTGGAGGTTGGTGTGCGCCCGCCGGAGTGGAGCTGCACTATGGAACAACCTTCCTCGCACCTGAAAATCAGGCGCTCGGATGACTTTTCGCTGGTCGAGTTCGCCGATCGCAAGATCCTCGAGGAGCTTTCAATTCAGGAAATCGAGGAAGAGCTGACGCGGCTGGTTGAGGGCCAAATGGGCCTCAAGCTGGTGCTGAACTTCAAGAACGTGGACCACCTGTCCAGCGCTGCCCTGAGCATGCTGCTCAAGCTCAACCGGCGCCTCGAGGAACAGAACGGGCAGTTGAAGCTCTCCGACATCAATCGTCAAATTTTTGAAGTCTTTAAGATCACAAGGCTCAACAGGATTTTCCAGATCCACGACACAGTCGAGGATGCGATTGCCGGTTTCGGCCGCGTTTAGAGCGCGGTGACGACAGGTAGCGATGACGGTCCCCCCAGAGTTCGGCATCCGTGAATCGGACCTGACCGAAATGGTGGTCCCGAGTAATCTGCGCAGCGCCAAGGAGCCCGAACGCCGCATCGTGCGAGCCATGGTCCGCAATGGGTATGACCCCGAGACCACTTTCGGCCTCAAGCTGGCGCTGGAAGAGGCCATGACGAACGCGGTCAAACACGGCAACTGCAACGATCCCTCAAAATCCGTCGTAGTACGCTATTATGTGGACCCGCGGCGCGTGGTGGTTATGGTGCGCGACGAGGGCTGCGGATTCTGTCCCGAAAACGTGCCCGACCCGACCGCGGAGGAAAACCTGGAGCGGCCCAACGGCCGCGGCATAATGCTCATGCATTCTTACACGACGCGCGTCTGCTACAACAGAACCGGAAACGAAGTATGGATGCTGAAGGAAAAGTCGCCCCCTCCCCAGCCGACTCGGTGAACACGTGCAACGAGTCCTTCCGGGCCGCCGTCGAACAGGCCGGCGGCGCCTATGTCATACGCCTGTACGGCTCAGCCGGCATGGAGCACGTGGACGAGCTGCGGCGGCGGCTGTTAGAGGTGCCCTGCGCCGAGAATGCGCGGGTCGTGCTGGACCTGTCAGAGCTACACTTCGTGAATTCGGCCGGGTTGGGTGCCTTTATTGCGCTTCACCGCCGTTGTCGCGAGCTGGGCGGTGAGGTGGCGCTGGTGAATCCGCGGCGGGCGGTCGAACAGGTGCTGCGCGTCACGAACCTGGACCGCTTGATGCCGATTTTCTCGGATGTCGAATCGGCGCTCAAACGATGGGCGCAGCCGCCGCCCCCGACACAACCCCCATCGGCCTGAGTCGAGCCGCGGGACGAACTGTCTGTTTTGAGGGGAATTTTGCAGCATGCCGTGTCGGTCTGCGTACGGACATTCGAGCGGGCGGCCGGCGCAGTTGCACCTGGCGATCGTCGACCGGGTCACGGCACAACGGCTCTTGTCCGGGCAGAAGCGGATTGAAACTCGTTTTTCGAAATCTCGCCGGGCGCCGTTTGGGCGCGTGGTGCGGGGTGACATTTTGCTGTTCAAGCTGAGTGGTGGGCACACCTTGGGCATGTCGGAAGCGACGCTCGTGAGGGAGTACGATCGCTTGGACCGAGACACACTCGGCCGGGTTCGCCGCCGCCACGGCAAGTGGATTTGCGCCCCTGAAGCATACTGGAGGGCTCGCCGACACTGCCGCTATGGAACACTGATTTGGCTCAGCCCGCTGCGCCCGCCGCCGGAGTCGTTCCAGCCACCGCGACAGTACGGCAATGGCTGGGTGGTGCTGGGCGGGCTACGTCGCTTTGCGCGGGCGCTTGCGGTGCCGGCTGTGCGACACCCGGCGGAAAGGCTACGTTTCCCCTATCATGTGCGGGACGCGGATAACGCACGCTAGGAGTATTCATGAAAGTCGAAAGACTCGTCATTATCGGTTCGGGTCCGGCCGGGCTGACGGCTGCCATCTATGCGGCGCGGGCTG
>JAAYXS010000624.1 GCA_012515775.1 Phycisphaerae bacterium | reverse complement strand
TCGAAGACCAGAACCCGCAAAGGGGGCTCGATGACCAGTAAACGCGCCAATGGGAACGCCAATCGCGCCCGGCGCCGTTTGAAAACGCCGGGAAATGTAGGCTCGGCGCACCGTGCGCACCGGTCTAACAAACCGGCCCGTTGCCAATGGGGGCTTTTTGGCATTTGCCGATTGACAAATAAACGGAGCGCGGTTACCATTGTGGTATGAACTTCACGGAAGCAATTCAAGACGTGATCCGCCGGAGCGGAAAGAACCTTGTCGCAATCTCGGAGCTAACGGGCGTAAGCGTGGCGCAACTGTGGCGATTCATGGCGAACGAGCGCTCGTTACACCTGGACTCCGCCGACAAACTGGCTTCCGGCCTTGGGCTGAACGTGAAACTCACGCGCACCCGCAAGGCGAAAGGTAGGTGAACGATGCGAAAGCGCAAACGGACCGGCGACGGCTTCCGGCTTTTCAAGCCGACGAAGGGCACGCCCCGCTGGTGGGCCGAACTCCGCGACCAGTACGAGAGAATTCGGCGCCTTCCGCTGATGACTGACAAAGGCGAGAGCGCGGCCGCTGCGAAAATGATCGTCCGTTGCGTGGAGAACGTGCGGACCGTCGGCAAGCTCACGGACCCCGAGCTTCTAGCGTGGGCTTCCCGGCAATCGGGACACTTGCGCTTGCTGCTGAGTGACGCCGAACTCCCTGGTCGCGGTAAGAACAAGATACGCCGCGGGCTCGGGCTGATTCCGCGCGAGCGCATCGCGGCGCAAAAGAACCTGGACGGACTAGTAACCGAATTCGGCGAGTGGCTCGAAAATGACGGCACGGGCGCTCCGCAAGTGGCGCTCGTGACGGGTCGCGTTCGCACCATAATCAATGCGTGCCGATTCGAGCGCCCGACTGACATCGCGGCTGGCGCCGTGGTTGCGGCCGTCGCCGAGCTACGGAAGGGCTCCGAAGAAAAGCGGGCAATCTCACAACGCACGGGAAACTTCTATCTCACGGCCGTGAACGCGTTCTGCCGCTGGCTTGTGCGGACCGGGGCGCTTTCGGAGAACCCGCTTGCGGGCGTGAGTAGACCGACGGTGACCGACGAACGGAAGCGGCGGGCGCTGAGCTTGGACGAACAGGCTTGGCTTATCGACGCGACGGAGCTCGCCGGCGACGGCGGGAAAGAACGGAGTTTGATCTACGCGACTGCGCTCGGGACCGGCTTTCGCGCGTCGGAACTCGGGGCGCTCGTGAAGCGGTCTTTCGACCTGGACGCGGACCCCCCGGCAATCGTGCTGCCCGGACGTGCGACGAAGAACAGGCGCGACGTGCGGCAACCGATTCGACCCGAGCTTGCCTCCAAGCTGCGGGCTCACCTGGCGCACAAGCTACCCGACGCCCGCGCGTTCAACATGCCGAGCAAGCACCATACGGCGCAAATGCTCCGCCGCGACCTGGAGCACGCCCGGGAAGCTTGGATTAATGCGGCACCCGACGAAGCGACCAAAGCAAAGCGCCGCGAGAGCGAATTCCTGCTGGCGGAAACACCGGACGGCGTGCTCGACTTTCACGCGCTCCGGCATAGCTACGGGAGCAATCTTGCCCGCGGCGGCGTGCCGCTGAAAGTGTGCATGGACTTGATGCGGCACAGTGACCCGAAACTGACGATGCGGCTTTACGCTCACACCGTCATAAGCGAACGGGGCAACGCGTTAAGCGCCCTACCGACGCTCCCGCGACCGCTGGCCGAAGCCGCAAAACGGACGGGGACCGATGACTGCGACGTTACCCGGACGAATACCGAAAACCCATTGGCGTTCCCATTGGCGCAATCGGGGCAATTTCCGGCGACTTCGGCGGGCGCTGGTGGACGGGCGGCAAGCGTCGCGGCCGAACCTGCGGCGAGCGCAAAAGCCCCGGAAAACACGCAAAAAACCGCATGTTCTGCGGAGAAAATGGGGAACGGAGAGGATGGGATTCGAACCCATGGAACCTTGCGGTTCACCGGTTTTCAAGACCGGCCCCTTCAGCCGCTCGGGCACCTCTCCTCACGGCGGATTATAAGTATAACCGAACCACG
>JAAYXS010000623.1 GCA_012515775.1 Phycisphaerae bacterium | reverse complement strand
ATGGTTTCCACGATTTCCGTGAACACCGGATTGGGAATCGTGCCCCACTGCACGATCACGTCGCCGGCGCGCACACCGGCCTTGTCAGCCGGCTGTCCGGGCAACACAGTGCCGGCCTCACAGCGTGGGCTGAGGCCGAGAATGTTCTGCGCCTCACTGCGGCGCTCAGATTTCGCGGAGGTAGATGGCAGCTCGGTCACGAAACCCGCCGGCAGGGTGGCTTTGAAACTCGTGCTGCGCGTGAGATCCTCTGGAGCGGGGCGCTCAAGGGTGATTTCTGCTCCTGACGCGCCCGTAGCGGTCACGTAGGCGCTGAACGCGTACAGGAACTCCGTCGCACTACTGACCGGCTTGCCCGCAACCTCGGTGATCCGGTCGCCCGCGCGCAGCTCAGGAACGTGTTCCAGGCTGAGGTCGGCCGCCAACTCGGTCGTCGTGGCCGCGGAAATGCCGGCCTCTGCCAGAGGATTTTCGGCGCCGCGCACCGTGTGCAGAACTAGCGCATCCGGGAGTTCGCGGCCGTCACGCTCCACCTGGAAAACCACGGAGCCGTTGTCGGACAGGATCAACGCCGTCGCGATGTCGCGGAAGCTAGAGACCCTTTCGCCATTTGCCGTCAGGATGAGATCGTTTGGGCGCAGGCCGGCGGCGGCCGCGGGGCTGGAGCCGTCCATGGGCCCGAGGCGCGGCGCGATCTCCGGTTTGCCGACCATGTACACGCAGGCATAAGCCAGGATCGCGAACAAGGCGTTAAACACGACGCCCGCCGAGGCGACCACCATGCGCTTGCCGACCGGCTTGCTGGTGAAGGCGCGCGGGTCGTCGGTCATGCGGTATTCGCCGGTTTCTTCGTTCAGGATGACGTCTTCCTGGCCCAGCATCTTGACGTAGCCGCCGAAGGGCAGGGCGTTAAAACAGTAGTCCGTCTCGCCGAAATCCCGCTCGCGTTGCTCGTCCGTCGTGTAGTTTGGCCGCTTACCGAATGTAAACCCTTCGCCGCGGCGCCAGCCGAAGAGGCGGTAGCCGAAGCCGACCGCGAACCGGTCCACGCGGATGCCGGCCCATTTGGCGGCCAGGAAATGGCCCAACTCGTGGACGAAGATGATGATCGAGAAACCGATCAACACCTTGATGAGTCCGAGAGTGCCGCCGAGCCAGTCCAGATCGCCTGCTGCGAGTGTGTTCATCAGGCTCCAACCCGAATGCATTCATCAACCTCTTGTCGCGCCCAGGCGTCGGCGGCCATCAGGTCGGCCAGCGCCGGCTGCGCTACGCCGCGGTGCCGCCGCAAAGTCCGGCCGGCGAGTTCCGCGATCTGTCCAAATTGAATTTCGCCGGCGCGGAAGCGCTCGACGGCGGCCTCGTTGGCCGCGTTCAGCACGGCCCCGCACGTTCCGCCGCGCTGTGCGGCTTCGTGGCCCAGAGTGAGTGCAGGGAAGCGCTGCGGATCAGGCGGCTCGAAATTCAGTCGCCGCGCTGTGTCCCACGTCAGGGGCTGCGCCAAGCCTGGGGCGCGCTGCGGGTACGTTATAGCGTATTGTATCGGGGTTCGCATGTCGGGGGTACCGAGCTGGGCGATGACCGAACCGTCCCGGAATTCGACCATGGAGTGCACGATGGATTCCGGATGCACCAGGACTTGAAGCCGGTCGACCGGCACGTCGAACAGGTAGTGCGCTTCGATGATTTCCAGCGCTTTGTTCATCATGGTGGCGCTGTCGATCGTGATCTTCGGGCCCATTGACCAGGTGGGGTGGTCGAGGGCCTCCGCGATCGTGGCCTGGGCGATCCGCTCTTTCGGCCAGGTGCGGAATGGGCCGCCGGAGGCAGTGAGGTAGATTCGCCGCACTTCTTCGGGGCGGCCGCTCATCAGGGCCTGGAAGATGGCGGAGTGCTCGCTGTCGACCGGGATCAGGCGGCAGCCGCGCTGGCGCGCGAGCGGCATGATGATAGAGCCGGCGACGACGAGGGATTCCTTGTTCGCCAGGCCGACGTCGATGCCGCGCTCGACCGCGGCCAGCGTGGCCGGCAGGCCGGCGACGCCGACGATGGCGGCCAGGACGAAATCGGCGTCGGTTGTCCGGACCAGCTCGACCAGCCCCTGAGGTCCGGCCAGGACGCGCGTATTCGGGGGACAGGCACGGGCGAGGTCGGTCGCGCAGTTTTCGTCGGCGATGGCGACCGTGCCGACCCTGAAGCGGCGGGCCTGCTCGGCGAGCTTGGCCCAATCCCGCCCGGCAGCCAGGCCGACAACGCGCACGTCGGGTCCCAACCCGCGAACTACGTCTAGGGCGGAGCAACCGATCGAGCCGGTCGATCCGAGGATTATCAGCCGGTGGTGCATTCGGGGTAGTATAGCGGGGGGTTGGCGGAGGATGCCATGCTGGGGTGATAAGGTGATAACGGCAGGTTGCGTCGAATGCGAATCCTTATCACCCTATCACCTTATCACCTTATCACGGCAACATGGTCGCCATGGACACTAACGTTATAAGGTGAACGGCGCCGCGTGGGCGTCAGGGTTCCGTGATTTGGAAGGGGGATACGCGAAACTGGTTGATTACCAGGTCGAAGTAGGGTTGCTTGATGGCGTTGCGGATGGCTTCCGGCGTGGTCTGCGACGGGTCGTACGTGATGTGGACCGCGGATGCGCCGGGGCCGGGCCAGGCTTCGATCTTCAAATAGCCCGGGATTTCCAGGTCGTCGTCGCGTTCGAGAAAGTAGGTCAGCAGGTTGGCGCTGCCGCGGCAGGTCACGCCCTCGATGTTCACGTACAGTGTGGCTGTCGTGGCCGGCGCCGTGCCGCGCGTCTGAACAAACGAGGGCAGCGGAAACGTGTACGTTGCCGCCACGGCGGCTCCGATGCAGAGCAACATGATGGCGATCAGCGCCGCTTGCGGCCACGGCCCGCTCGTTACGGCCAGTGGCCCGCGGCGGTCCAGGTGCCGCGGCAGTCCCCAGGTGAGGGCGCCGCGCTTGCGGGTCGGGCATACTGCCACGCATTCGAGGCAGGCCGTGCAACGCGCCGCGGTCACGTTTGCGTGGGTGTGCACGCGAATGCCCATCGGGCACACCCGGCTGCAGGCGCCACAATCGGTACACGCGTCCGGGTTGCGCTTAATGCGCATCAGTCCGACGCGCGAGAATGGAGTAAACACGGCCGCCAACGGGCATAACCAGCGGCAAAAGGGCACTTTGACAAACAGCGAAATCAGCAGGATCGCGCCGCTGACCACATAGGCCCAGAAAGTAATGTCTTCGCCGTGCCGGCTCAATAATGCGTAGCACGGGTCGTAGCCGCGGAAAACCAGTTCGCCGGCCCTCCAGGTGAAATACAGGATTACGCCCAGCACCGCGTATTTCAGCAGTGCCAGGACGCGGTCCAGACCGTATGGCACGCGCCGCGGCCTGATGCGCAAGCGCCGGGCGGCCGCCTGCAGCCATTCACTGATGGCCCCAATTGGGCAGACATAGCCGCAGAAGGCCCGCCTCAGCAGCAGTACCGAAAGCAGCACGCCGCCGAGGATGTAGAAGTTTGAGACTCCCAGCGAGCAGACTAGATTTCCCTCGCGCGCGTAGGTATACAGCGCCTCGACGCCGCCGAAGGGGCACCAGGCTTCGGCGTTGCCCCCTACGAGAAATACCGCCACGAGTGTCAAGAGTAGAAAGGAGAATTGGACTATGCGGCGGGCGAAGGTCATTGTCAGGCGGTTAGGTGAGGCAACTGAACAAGCAGAGGACAAGCGGGGCGAGGGCTCACTCTTTCCACTCTTACAGTTCACCCCGGGGGCATGCCCGCGCCCCGCTGCGCGGGGCTTGGGCATGGCACCCAGAGTTGGGCATGGCACCCATGTCGAGGGATTGAAAGTCGAGACTCAAACTCGAAGCTTCCTGTTATGGCTTGCTGGGGGCATTTGACTTGCCGTGGCCCTTGCAATCCTCGTGGGACTTCTGGTCTTTGCCCTGGCATTTCTTCTTCAAGGGACATTTGCCGCAGTCCGGGCCCTTGCTGCACTTGGATTCAGCAACCTTGGACTGCGTATCGAGGGCCTTTTTGAATTCCGGCTTGCTCTGGAGGGGTTTCAGATCGTCGCAGGTCCGCGCCTGCTCTTTGATAGCATCCAGCCCGCTGGGCGGTGTGGTCTCGAAGCAGCGCACCAGCGCCGCTGTGGCTTCCTTGTGCTGGCCGAGCAGTGTGTGCAGCCGGGCAAGGTCAAATTCGCACTGGGCGCTTTCCGGGGCGGTATCCTTCAGCGTTGTCAGTAGCTTCGCGGCCTCATCCTTCTGACCCTGGCGCGCCAGCGCCAGACCCAGCAGCACGCGCACTTGGGCATCGATCTTTGACTGCGTGATGCCCCGCAATCCCTCGGCCGCCTCCGAATTCATGCCCAGCGCCAGCCGGGAGCGGGCCAGCATGACGGCCGTTTCGGTCGTGTTCAGCCGGGTGTGAGCCCTATTCGCCAGGGCCAGAGCCTGATCGTGAATCCCGTTTTCATCGTAGAAGGCGTGCAGGGCCTTGGCCGTGTTCAGCCACTTTTCATTGTCGGTCTGCTCGTCGAGCGACTGGCGCATCGCGAGCACGCGCTGCACGATCGCGGCGCGCACCTGATAGTTCTGATTGTCGGGCTCCGCCTTGGCCGCGGCCTCGAAAGCCTTGGCAGCTCCCTCGAAATCGCCCTTGCTGAGCAGTTCGGTGCCCTGCGCGAATTGCGCCTTACCATTACCATCGCCCGCCCAGCTTGCGGCCGGGAGAATTACGCACAACAAGCCGACCAACACGCCCTTAAGCTTCATTTTGTTCTCCTTCGTCATGGAAACTGCCGTACCGACCGCACGCATCGCGCGTCCGGCAAACCGGAAAATTTCAAATCAGGGGACCTTCCGCTCCGTGTTCAAGCGTGCCAACTGCTCGGGGGTCAGGGCCATACGGACCTGCAGCACGCAATGAATGCGGTCCTTCCATTCCTGGGCTCGCAGCCCGGCAATCTTATCGGCCAGACTCTCCACCAGTTGGGAATCAATCTTGTCTGCCGCAAGGGCTTGCTCGAGCTGTGCCAATGAGTCTTCCAAAACCTTGGCTTGCTGCTCGCCCTGCCGCAGACAGACCCCTCCGCCGCAGCAACTGAATATTTTTACTCTTTGTTCTTCTGTTAGTTGCAGCTCGTCGGCGAGCGGACAGTTCGGCCGGTCGAGAGTTATCGGACAGAATCCGCCAGCCGCACAAGGGCTGGCCGATGTCCGCCGCTGGCCGACCAGGAATGCGTTCAATGCTGCGCTGCCGAGCAGCGCGCCGGCTAGAAGCCATATCACCAACGACTGTCTCATGGTCTCAGGCGTCCCGTAAGTTCCTCAAACAGCACGACTTCCGGGCGGCGCGCCAATGCGTCCAGCTCGCGGTCCTGTAGGCCGGCGCCCGCGACTGCGCCCTGGAGTTCGCGCAGCGCGAGCTCCACAGCAATGCTAGCCTCGGCCGACGCTGCGTCCGGCCGGGCGTGACGTACCATCAGCAGGCGTTGTGCGCCCACGCACAGGGCCAAGCCAGCCGCGGCGGCGGTTATCCGAATTCCCCACTCGCGAATTCTTCGGCGCCGGCGCTGGGCGGCGAGCGCGCCCAGCACGCGGGGGAGCAAGTTCGCCGGCACTTCGGCGGCCGTGCCCGACTGCAACAGGCGGCTCAGCAGCGAAAGTCGCGCAAGATACGCGCGGCACGCCGAACAGGCCTGCAGATGGGCGGCCAGGTCTTCGCGGCGCGCGGGGTCTAACTCGCCGTCGTGGTAGGCCGAGACCTGTTTTTGGGCATCTTGGCAGGTCATCTTTCCTTCCGTACCGCTTTTTTGACACCGGTGGGAATTCGTCTATTCCCTTTCGGGCGAAAAAGTTTTTTGGCGGGGGGCGTTGGTATTTGCTGCCTGTCGTGCCCCGGTCATTTTTCGGCCGGTTCATCGAGCATTGCGGCCAGGAGCCGGCGGGCGCGGGAGAGGCGGGACATGACGGTGCCGGGCGGAATGTCGAGCAACTCCGCGATTTCGGCATAGGAGCGGCCCTCGATCTCGCGCAGCACGAGGCAGGCCCGATAGGAGGGCGGCAGTCGCTCCAACAGCGCTGCCGCGCGGGCGCTTTCGTCTTTTGTCGCTGGCAGCTTGCCGGGCTCCGCAGTCACGAGCCGAATTCGCTGCGCAACCGCAGCTTTCTCCGCCGCCGCCCGTCGCCGCCGTTGTCGCACCTTGTTCAAGCAATACCGCACCGCCAGGCGGTAGACCCACGTCGAGAAACGCGCCTGGCCGTCGAATTTTCCGGCCTGTTCATAGACGTGCAGAAAAATTTCCTGCGCCGCATCCTCGGCATCGGTGGAATTCCCCATTAAAGACCGGCTGAGGCGGATTACCGCACCCGACAGCACCTCGAACACCGCCTCCAGCGCCGCGATGTCCCCGCTGCGCAGCCGCGCCACCGTTCCTGCATCCGGTTCCCGACGCGCATCAGGGGCCAACCCGACAACTCCTCAGCTTCGCCGAATCTCTGCACTCGCGCGCTGCAGGCAATGCCGCTCTACGGCAGGCCAGTTAGGACCGGCCGCGGTATTATTGGGTCACCATGAACCAAGACCAAGCCGCCTGCGCGCCTCCGGTGATCGTCGCCCGCAAGCTGACGCGGAAGTTCGGCAATTTGGAGGCCGTGGCCGGGGTGGATTTCCAAGTTCAGCCCAACCAGTGCATCGGCTTTTTAGGACCCAACGGAGCCGGGAAGACCACGCTGATGCGCATGATCTACAGTGCGATCGAGAAAACCTCGGGCGAGCTGACCGTTTTCGGGCTCACGCCGATGGT
>JAAYXS010000622.1 GCA_012515775.1 Phycisphaerae bacterium | reverse complement strand
TCAGCAAGCGTCTGGAGCAGCGGGGCATCCGGCAGATCGTCGCCCGTCCCCGGCGTCCGCAGACGTTGGGCAAGATCGAGCGGTTCTGGGGAACCCTCTGGCGCGAGTTCCTCGAAGCGGCGGTGTTCGTCGATCTGGCCCACGCGCAGGTGCGGATCGGACATTTCATCGATTACTACAACTTCCAGCGCGTCCACCGCGGTTTGGACGGCCTGGTGCCGGCCGATCGCTTCTTCGCCGCGGCGACGGATGTGTTGCGGACGCTGAAAGCGCGTGTGGCGGCCAATGCCTTGGAGTTGGCCCGTCACGGCAAGCCGCTGCGGCCGTTTTACGTAACCGGGCAAGTGGCCGGGCAGACATTCAGCGTCCATGCGGAAGGGGAACGGCTGGTGCTTACCCGCCAGGGACAACCGCGCGAGCAGATCGAACTGACCTCGGCCGGATTGCCCGACCCGGCGGGGCCGGAGGGGGCGAGTGTCGCCGACGAAGAGAACGGCGCCGGGCCGATCTGTCCCGAGGGTGTACTGCCATCGGCCGCGGGCGAAGCGGCCTGCGAACCACCAACAGAGCCGGGCCAGACGCGTTTGGACCTCGAGCGGTTGAATGGTTCGTTCCCACCGCTGAGCGCGGAAGGCGAGCAGCGGCTGGCGAGCGACGAGGCGAAGGCGACGGAAGGAGGCGCGTCATGACGAAGCTGTCTTCCGTGGCATCGGAAAGCGTCTCCGGCAAGCGGCGTGTGAGGAAGCCGGCGTCGGCCGGCGCGGCGGCGCGGGCGAAGCAGCCGGTCGGCGCGTTGGCGCAGCGTCGTGCGGCGGCGATCCTGGAGGTGTTGGCCGGCGTCTGCACGCCTCCGGAAGCGGCAGGGGTGTTGGGCATCTCGGTCAACGGCTATTACCTGCTGGAGCGTAAGGCGCTGGCGGGGCTGACGACGGCCTGCGAGGCGAAGCCCAAGGGGCGCGTCGGCCCCGGTCCCGAGCAGAAACTGGCCGCCCAGCAGCGGGAAGTCGAGCGGTTGCGTCGCGAGTGCCTTCGGCAGGCGGCGTTGGTGCGGGCTACGCAGCGCGCGGTGGGCTTGCCGGCCGCTGCGCCGCCGAAAACGGCGGCAAAGAACGGGGTAACCGGCGGCAAGCGAAAACGCCGCCGGCGACCGATGGTCCGCGCCCTGCGCGCCGCGGCGTCGCTGCGAAAAACTGCTCTCGCCTCGCAGCCCGTCAATGGGGTAGAACAAGGATCGCCGGAGGCGATCCCGGCGGAATCGTCCGCGCAAGGGCATGAAGCAAGCGGCAATTCATCGCATCCGGCCCCCTCGGTCCTCTCGTGATCGATTCAAGGAGGAACGTGCATGGCGCGGAAGGGACGCAAGCCGTTGGCGGCCGGTCATGTGGAGCATCTGGCGGGATCGCAGCGCGCCAAGCTGCGACTGGCGCTGATCCTGGAGGCGATGCGCGGAGCGATCTCCGTCGGCGAGGCGTGTGAGCAGTTGGGGATCGGCGAGTCGCGGTTCCATGCCTTGCGGAACCAGTGGCTGCAAGGGGCGCTGGCGTTGCTGGAACCTCGGCGGACGGGTCGTCGGCCGCGCGAGGCATCGTCGGAGGAACTCTGCCGGCGGCTTGGCGAGGTGGAGGCGGAAAACCGCGAATTGCGCGAGCAGTTGGCGGTGGCGGACGTGCGACGGGAGTTGGCCGAAGCGCTCCCGCACGTCGGCGCAGCGGCCATGGGGCCGCCCAAAAAAAGTGCCGCGGCACGCCCGCGGCGGAAGAAGAAGCGACGGCGTTGACTGCGGCGTCAAGCTTCGACGCTTGCCTGGCGACTTCCGAGACGGCCTGTGCCGCGGAAGTCGCTTTTTCTTGCGCGGACACCGTGTCGGTCTGCGTAGGATCACCGAACTGCCGCCGACGGGCGTCTTCGCTGCCGGAGTCGCGCGACGACGGAAAGACGCCGCGTGGCAGCCGGCAGCCCGCCACGGTTGCCGAGCAGGCGGCGGAAAACGGGACGCCTGCCGAGATGAAGGCGGCCCAGGCTCCCAACCCTCGCCGCGCTCGCCGCCGGCAGAGGCAACGCCATCGCCGGCAAGCAGAGCAGCAGGCGCGACGGGACGCCGTGCAATACGTTCACGAAGCCGCAGCGCGGAGGATTCCGCGGAAGGAAGCGGCGCGGCGTTTGAGCATCTCACCGCGGACCCTGCGGCACTGGAACGACGAGCAAGTCCGCGGCAAACGGAAGGCAGAGTGGCGAGGCCGTCCGGTCCTGCCCTGCCCGCTGGAAACGTGGAACGAGGTGATCCGGTTCCTGGCGAAAGTCAGCGGTCCGAGCGTGGGCTTGCCGGCGCTGCGGGCGGTGTTCCCCAAGGTGCCTCGTGCGGTATTGCGGGATCTGTTGCTGCGATTCTGCCGCGTTTGGCGAAAGCGTCATCTTCGCAGCGGATTCCAACTCACCTGGCATCGTCCGGGGGCGGTCTGGGCGATGGACTTCACCCAGCCCAGTCAAGCGATTGACGGCGTGTTTCCCTATCTGTTTGCCGTGCGCGACCTGGCCAGTCATCGCCAATTGGCCTGGCAACCGGTGCGGGGTCAGGCGGCCGAAGACGTCCTGCCGGTGTTGGCGCGGTTGTTCGGCGAATACGGCGCCCCGCTGGTCTTGAAAAACGACAACGGACCCGGCTTTCTCGCCTGCGTGACGAAGGAGGCGATGCGCCAGGCGCGGGTGGCTCAACTCTTCTCGCCGCCGGCGCATCCCCAATACAACGGGCAGTTGGAACGATCCAACGCCGTGCTGAAGACCTACACGGAACTGCACGCCGCGGCGGAAGGCCATCCGTTCCGCCTCACCTGCGCGGACGTGGCGCATGGCTTCTGGTTGGCCAACACGCTCAGCCGCCCCTGGGGCCATGAGAGGCCGTCGCCGGAAGAAGCCTGGCAAGCCCGCGAAAAGATCTCCTCGGAGGAGCGGGCGCGATTCCAGGCGGCCTGGTCGGCCGAGCAATCTCAGGCGGCGATCGACTTGGGGTTGGACATGGCGGCGGAGTTGAGCCACGTCGAGCAAGCCGAGTTGGACCGTCTGGCCATCTCTCGGACGCTGCAATCGCTGGGCTACCTGACGAAGAAATG
>JAAYXS010000089.1 GCA_012515775.1 Phycisphaerae bacterium | reverse complement strand
GCCGTGAACCAGCGTGAGTGGAACAAGGCGCTGGTGCTGGCCAACGATTTGCTGCACCGCTACCCGCGTTCGCCGGAGGCCGACGCGCTGCGCCAGCAACTTGCGACGCTCACGGAGAACGCCGAAATACAGACGCGGCAGCAAATGGAGAGCGAGTTCCGCGAGCAGATGAAGCAGCGGCAATTCGCCAGCGCTCTACGGCTGGCCAACGAGCTGATGGAGCGCTATCCCAAATCGCCGCAGGCCGACGTGCTGCGCAGCCAGTTGCCGCGGCTGGAAAAGCTTGCGGCCGAGCAAAAGTGACCGGGCCGGTTTGCTTGCCGGCCTGTTGGTCATTGTTGCCAGCCTTCCGCCCCAACCAGCTTAACGAAGCGGCACTTGAAGAATTCTTCCGTCTGCGGCCCGGTATCGGTTTGCCGCACGCGCAACAGCGTCTGGTCGTGCTCGCCACCCACCGGCAACACGAGTCGTCCGCCCGGCGCGAGCTGGCTGAGCAGTGAAGGCGGAACGGTCGGGGCGCCGGCGGCTGCCAAGATGCCGTCGAAGGGCGCCTGCTCGGGCCAGCCGCGCGAGCCGTCAGCGCAGCGAAACGTCACGTTGTTTAATCCGAGTTGCTTCAGGCGTTCGGCGGCCTGAACCATCAGGGGCAGATGCCATTCGATGGTGTAAACCTGCTTGGCCAGGGCGGCGAGAATGGCCGTCTGATAGCCTGAGCCCGTGCCGATTTCGAGCACGCGCGCTTCGGGCGTCAGTTCCAGCAGTTCGGTCATGCGGGCCACCACGTACGGCTGCGAAATGGTCTGCCCGCACTCTATGGCGACGGCGGCATCCACGTACGCGCATTCTTGGGCGCCCGCCGGAAGAAACACTTCGCGCGGTATCCGCCGCATCGCTTCGAGCACGGCCGCTGACTGAATGCCGCGGCCGGCGAGCTGCTCGGCCACCATCCGCGCCCGTTCTGCAGCGCGTTCTTCGTTTTGGAACGCCATGGCGATAGTTTATCGTAGGATGGTTGACTTGCCCGTTCCGGCCGCAGTCAGCCCGGCCGTTTTTGCTACCCCAGCCTGTCACGGCGGCTTAAGATGCCCGCGCAGAGGCGTTTTTCAGGAGACGGGAACATGGAAACGGCGCTCGCTGCCATCATGGCACTACTCATGTTCGCCGGCGGTGTAGCCGCGGGATGCCTGCTGATGCGTAGTGCGGCCCGGCAGGCGCGGGCGGCAGCGCAGGCCGAAGTCGCGGCGGAACGTGCGACGCTACTCGAGCGCCTGGCGACACGCGAGGCTGAGGCGCGTGCCGGCCGCAGCGAGTTGGAATCCCTCGCGGCGGAGGTCCGGCAGCTTCAGGAGCAGATGCGCGACGCGGCCGTGCGTTGCTCAGCGGCCGAGGAGAAGAATGCCCGCATTCCGGAGCTTGAAGCCGCGCTGAAAGAGCGGGACGAGCGCATCGCGGCGCTTTTGGACGAAACGCGTACCTTCGCGGCCCAAGTGGCGGAGTTGGGGACGAAGCTGGACGAAGAGCGTAAGGCCGGCGAGGCGAAGCTGGCGCTACTGAACGAGGCGCAGCAGAAGCTGTCGGACGCGTTCAAGGCCCTGGCGGCCGAGGCTTTGAAGAGCAACAACCAATCCTTTCTCGAACTGGCTCGCACGAAGCTGGAGAAATTCCAGGGCGAGGCCAGAAGCGAGTTGGAACTGCGTCAGAAAGCGATCGGCGAGTTGGTCAGACCGCTGAAGGACTCGCTGGAAAAAGTTGATACGCGAATACAGGAGCTGGAGAAGGCCCGCACCGGCGCCTATGCGGGCTTGACGGAGCAGCTCAAATCGCTGTCGTTGACGCAAAGCCAATTGCAGAATCAGACAGCCAACCTGGTGAAGGCCTTGCGCGCTCCGCAGGTCCGCGGGCGCTGGGGGGAAATCCAGCTCAAGCGCGTGGTTGAGATGGCGGGCATGGTGGAGTACTGCGACTTCAAGCAGCAGCAGACCGCCGCCGGCGATAGTGGACGCCTCAGACCCGACCTGATCGTGCGCCTACCCGGCCGAAAGAACGTCGTGGTTGATTCCAAGGCGCCGCTGTCGGCCTATCTGGAGGCACTTGAAGCCGAGGACGAAGACCAGCGTCTTGCCCGGTTGCGCGAACACGCCGCGCAGGTGCGCAAGCACGTGGCCAACCTGAGCAGCAAGGCTTACTGGGATCAATTCCAGCCGGCTCCGGAATTCGTCGTGCTATTCCTGCCCGGCGAAAGCTTCTTTAGCGCCGCCTTGGAGCAGGACCCCGCCTTGATTGAAGCCGCCGTGGCCAAACAGGTGATTTTGGCGACTCCCATTACGCTGATCGCCTTGCTGCGAGCCGTGGCCTATGGCTGGAGCCAGGAACGGCTGGCTGAGAACGCGCAGCAGATCAGCCGGCTCGGCAGAGAGTTGCACGACCGGCTCCGCACTCTGGCCGGGCATTTCGCTGACATTGGTGGTGCGCTTAGCCGAGCCGTTGAGTCGTACAACCGCGTGCTCGGTTCGCTCGAAAGCCGCGTGCTTGTCACCGCGCGGCAATTCAAGGACCTGGGTGCAGCTAGTGGGGCGGATATCGAGGTGCTCGAAGCGGTCGACCGGCAGACGCGGACGGCGACTTCGACGGGTGCGGCGGAGGACACCTGCACCCCCGAGTTACCGCTGTTGCCGAATGATTGAAAGGAACTCCCGACGGAGAAGAGATGCCGCCGATAGTGCGATTCACTCTATTTGGCTGCGTGGGGCTGCTCGCGTGTGCTTCTGGGGTTATGGCAAGCGCGGCAGGCGCACCGCGGAGTTTGCCCGCCGAGAGTCCGCGCGACGCAACGAAACCGCGTCCGCACCTCGCTGTGGCCGGTTTTGAGTTGGCGGCAGGTGCCGATGAACGGGATGCGTGGCTGCCGCAGGCCTTTGAGGAGATGCTCGCCTGGCGTCTGCGGCGTGTTTCCGGGCTGCTGACGGTGCCCGTGGTGCGCGTGCACCAGACGCGCCGCGAGCTTCAGGAAGAAGGGGAGCCGCCGCCGTCGTGGCCGCGAGTGGTGGCGGCAATGGGGCCGAAATACATGCTCACGGGGCGTTGCAGCGGTCCGCCGTACGAGGCGACTCTGCACCTGGCCATTTTGGAGTTCAGCAGCGCGGCGGGCGAGGCTTCGTCGAAACCG